>CAZUPX010001000.1:0-8326 GCA_964622155.1 uncultured Planctomycetaceae bacterium
TTGATGCCCACCAGCGTTTCTGCCAGTACGTAGCGAATGTGGCCCTCGTCCTCCGTGGGCACGAAGCTCAGCAGCCGTTCGATGATCTTGTCGATCGACATGATGTGCAGCGTCGACAGCACGAGGCAACCGGTCTCGGCCGCTGTGAGCGCGATCTTGATGGTCTCGAAATCGCGCATCTCGCCGATGGAGATAACATCGGGGTTCTGCCGCAGTGCCGCGCGCAGCCCGGTGTGAAAATCCTTGGTGTCGCGGCCCACCTGGCGCTGGCGCACCAGTCCCATCTTGCTGGTGTGCAAGTACTCGATCGGGTCTTCGATGGTGATCACGTGGCGAGCCGACGTGTTGTTGATGTCGTCGATGATCGCGGTCATCGTCGTCGTCTTGCCCTGGCTCGCGCTGCCGGTCAACAGGATCAGCCCCTTGGTGGCGGCCGCCAGGTCTCTGACCACTTCGGGCAGCCGCAGCTCGGCCAACGTCTTGGGCCGCTGTGCCAGAATGCGAATCACGGTGCCGATGTCGCCGTCGAAATAGCCGACGTTGACGCGGTAACGCCCGTAGTCGTCGATGGCCATGAAGTCGTAGTCGCCGGTGGCGTAAAACTGCTGCTGCTGAGCCTCAGTCAATAGTTCCAGCGACAGCCGCTCGCTGTGCTTGGAGGTCAACGCCTCGGGGGTCGCGGGCACCAGCTTGCGTGCGATGCGAAACAGCACCGGCGAGCCGGGCGCGACATGAATATCGCTCACGCGGTGTGCCCGTCCGTGCTTCAGCACTTCATGGATCGACAGCTCCGACAGGGGCGTGGTCAATGGTGGAATGTTCGGCACCGACGTCGGCCGCTCCGGTAATAGCGGGGAGTCGGGCTCGAGGTCGGGAATCGATGGCAGCCGGGTCGGCTTGACCAACGGCGGCGGAGCCTGCGTGACGGGTGCCGTTGCCGACTGAGCGGGTTTGGGTGCCGTCGCGCTACTGGACACGGCGGCGATCGTCACCAGCCCGCGGCAATGCGTGCAGTGAACCTGCTGTTCCTTCGAGCGTGCTTCGACCTGAAACGCGCCAGCACAATGGGGACACCGAAAAAGCGCAAGCGCCATGAAAACTCCGCTGGCCCGCACCCAGGCCGGGTCTTGGTCGTATACTAGCCCGAAGCGCGAGCGAGGGTTCTTTGTTGCTTCATCGTACACCGCCTCAAATCGCCAGCGAGAATAATTTTTCGCTTGAGGCTCATTGGCACGCCGCGTCGGCCGCCGGACGTGCCAGTTTCAGTTTAAGGAGACCGCGCAGCGGCGAGCAAGGGCCGCCGAGGCGCGCCATTGGTTTTCGCGGCGAAACAGGCCGCCTTGAACACACGGGAGCCAGTCCTTATAAAGTCTGTAGGCCGAAGTGGCGGAATTGGCAGACGCGCTAGCCTCAGGAGCTAGTCCGGGTAACCGGGTGCAGGTTCAAGTCCTGTCTTCGGCAGTTGGTTCGCAATTCAGCCGGGATTTCGAGGTCGCTGGGTACACTATGGAACGCTGGACCGCCGCGCTTGTATTGTGTCTGATCGTCGGCTGTGCGCCTGCCAGAACGGACGCCCCGGTCACGGGCGCCAGTCCGGCAGCGCCCATTTCTTCCGCGGCTGACGCAACAGGGGGTGCCAACGCTGATGCACCCGCCGAGGGTTTTTGGAAGGGGCTGGAGCGTCATGAGATCCAACTCGACCAGACGCTTCTTCTGGTCAAGGGTTCTCGGGGAGTCGCGGCCTGCCCCTATCTCAACGTCGACTCGTTCGCCAAAACCGGCGAGGCCTGTGCCATCATTCCGGCGGTCAATATCGACGGGATGCTTGATTCGAAGGTGACAGCCGTCACGCCGAAGGCCAGGGAGCTGGGCATCGAAGTCGGCATGCCCGGCCGCGAAGCGCTCGACAAGATACGTTAAGCTGGTCCGAGTAACTCACCAGATTAATCCAAAACCACCATACGCTCCTACGTACATGTGAAAGTCTTGCTGATCTGGGTTCACGTCCGAGAACGGGCGTTGGGTGGGGGCCGAGCGATACGGCGAAATGGACCCGCCGACGTCGGCACTGTGGTCGCGATAGTAGGCCGATAGCGCCGCCTGGGCGCCCGGATCCCAGGGGTTCGTGGTGGGCGGTTGATACTGCTCTTGCTCTTGCCGTTGCCGCGCCATCGACGCGCGTTTGTCCTCGACCTTCGCCAGCTCCTCCTTCAGTTGTTCGGCTGTCATGGTGGCGAAGTTTGGCAGCCGCTTGACGATCTCGTCGCGGCGCTTGTCCGAGAGGATCGAAAGGTAATGGGCCAGCCAGGCCCGCGTGTCCTCGGCCTGGGGCGATTCGAGGATTTTGAACTTGGAGTCAATATCGTTGAGGATCAGCTCGAGATCGCGGGCCGAGGCCAGCTCGACCTGCTTGGCCAGATCCGACTTGATCCGCTCGACTTGCTGTTTGCTGTAAATCGACTGGGCCGTGGCCCACTCGTCCATTTCGAACATGGCGCGCCGCCATCGAGGGCTGTTGAGAATCTCGGCCTTCTTGGCCTGCTCTGTCGATAGCTGTGATTTCACGGCAGCGCCTTGCGCGGGTGCCGGTTTGGTCGCGGCCGTTGCCGTCGACGCCGGAGCCGGAGCCGCCGCCTTGCGCACCAGCGTGATCTGTTGGTTGGGTGCGTTTTCGCCCGGTCGGGCACTGCTGGATTTCCAAGTGATCGTGTTCTTGCCGTCGAAGGTATAGGTGTTTGTGTTCGAGGTGCGTTTGCCGTCGGCCAAGACAGCCGTGGCCTGCACGACCCAGGAGTTG
The DNA here is from genome assembly GCA_964622155.1 of uncultured Planctomycetaceae bacterium. Classification (GTDB taxonomy): domain Bacteria; phylum Planctomycetota; class Planctomycetia; order Pirellulales; family PALSA-1355; genus CAZUPX01. The sequence goes on from CAZUPX010001000.1 coordinate 2,798, forward strand.
CCTTGCTTCGTCCAGACGCCTTCGCCGTGGCCGCCGCCGGCGTCGAAGGTCCAAGCTTTGATCCGGTGCGTGGCCGGATCCCAGCCGATGCGTTGGTTGGCGGCCAGCACCACTTGTCCCTTGACCGTCACGCGCAGCTCGCGCTCCAGAAACGTTCCGCTAGAGTTCCAGTTGACCGACATCTCAAACGTGCGATCGCTGCTGGTGCCCGACCATTGGCCGATCATCCACTCGAGCTCTGCCAGTTGCGCGTGCGCAGAGAGAGGCGGAGGCGGCGAGTTGGCGCGGCCCTCACGCAGGCTTGCCAGCAGCCATTTTCCCCGCTGCTTGACCCACATGGCCGAAAAGTGCCCGCGTGCCGGTGGCCTGGGATCTTTCCCCTGCCAGGTGGCGTCCGCCGTACCGTCCTCGATGGCCGAGTCGGCTGTCAGGAAACGAATCGCGCTGTGAATGGTCACGCTGGGTTTAGGGACTTGTCCGGGAGGCTTCGTTTCCTGTGTTAATACTACGCTCGCCGGATGCGACCGGCCCGACGGGTCGACGATGTCGCCCCCAGGCACCCAAAACGCAATTGCCGCCTTGGCGTCGCCACGCTCCAGTGCCGTCAGATACTGCCTGGCTGTGGCGCGAATTGCATCCTCGTCCTGTTTGCGCTGCGGAGACTTGTCTTCGGCTCCGGCCATGAGGGACAAGCCGGCCAGTACCGCCAGCGCAATCAGGAACCATGTTCGACAACGCATCCGTGACTCCTTTGGTCAGGTGGAAACTATTTGGCAGGTCGGCGACTGCTGCGCACGCTTTGACGCTTGCGCTTCAATATAACATACGTCCCGTAATCGCCGCTGGGCGATGGGACACTGGCGTCTGGCGATGGGCGACTATTCTTCGTGATAGGGTTTCGACGACTGGTAGAGCTCCAAGCGGGCGGCGATACCTCTGGCGGCCTGGGTCTGGTTGTCCATCATTGCCAGCATTTGTTTTGAGACTCGGATCGCATCGTCGAATCGCCCAGCCTCCGCAAAGGCGGCTGCCAGCGTGTCCAGCAGCGTGATACGTTTGTATCCGTCCAACTCGCAAACCCGCGTGGCCCACTCGACAGCCTCGGGACCGTTGCGCAGCCTGGCATCGGGGCTGGTGGCCAGGATCCAAGCCAGGTTATTGGCCCACAGCGTACTGCCGATGTCGTTGGACAACTGAGGTTCGAGGCGCAAAGCCTCACGAAGGTGTGCGATGGCCTGAGCTGGACGCTTGAGCGAGAGCAACCTCATCGCCAGCTCGGCGTGGGCCATGGAATCGTCGGGCGCAACTTCGACCGCTTTCTGCAATGCGTTGACGGCATCGGCGTGTCGCATCTGCAATGCGCGGATCGCGCCCAGCGAGCGGTAAGCCCTAGCGGACATCGGGTCGCGCGCCAGCGCCAATTCGAGGTAGGCGGCCGCGTCCGCCAATGAGGGGGCGGCCGGCGAAGTCTTGCCCAGCGCCGGATTGGCGGTTTGGCGAAGCACCGCATCTCCCAGCATCAGGTAAAACTCAGCTGAGTCGGGCCGCATTCCAATTTGCTGCGCCAACTGAGCCAACCACTGCGGGTCAATCCGCGATTCGGCCACGAAACTGGCGCGCTCTGCCGGCTCGAGTCCGCGAAATAAATGCAAAGGGGCGTCAAACTCGAGCCGCAGGTCCAAGTCCGTGTTCATCGCCTGGGAACCCGCAGCGGCGACGAGCCTGTCGAGCTGCGCCTGCCCAAGCCGGTAGTGTATTGCGAACAACGTGCGCACGTCGGTAATACCGAACCATTGTTTCAGATCGGCGACGATTTCGGGAGTCGCGTCGACCATCGCTTGAACGCTTGCGAAGTCCTCGGCACTGGGCATCAGCGGCCGATTGGAGGCCAGCAGGATCGTGTCTTGACCGAAGCACAGAACCAGCATGCCGCAGTGCGGGAACTCGCTGCGCATCGTCCGCACAATCATCAAGTAATCTTCCAGCGTAAAGTTGTAGGCTTGCAACCATTGCGCCAGGACGCCGTCATCGCTCAGACGCTCTCGGGCCGTTCGAAAGAACTCGCGGGTAAACAAATTGGAAACACCCGCCAGCCAAGGATTCGAAGGCTCAGATATGATCAAATCGTATTTCTTGTCGCTGCCTTGAATTGCCGTGCGCCCGTCGCCGAAAATCATTGAGAAAGGAGCCTCAGCCGCCAACTGCTCGGGCGTGAGCCGCTGACTTTCACTTAGTTCAGCGTTGCGGACTGCGAGCCACGCCTTTGTCCTCTCGTGCGGCCGGCCATTCCCCCTGGCGAAATACTTCGACGCCTCATAAACGGCCGGCTCGATCTCGCAACAAGTCACTCGCGTTCCTGGAAACAACAGGCTCTTGCCCGGGGTGGTGCCGCTGCCAAAGCCGATGACCGCGACTTCTTTGGCGTCCGGCTTGAAAATGCGTGGCAAGTAGGCTGATCCCAATTGCGTGAGCATGTCCGCCTGCAGGCTCGCGTCGATTTTGCCGTTGACCCGCAGATGCACACCTCCTCGGGGAGTTGTGCAAACCAGGACGTTGGATGATGCCCCCTCACGGAAAAACACGGGCATCACCGCGGAGCGGCCCTCGGCGTCTGGCGACACAGCGGCACTGAACGCGGACGACGAGCCGTAAAGGTAGAGCCCCATATTCGTCAACCGCGGATCGATCGGTTGTGCCAGGATGACAATGGCTGCCCCGCCGCACACGGCAATCGCGCCCACGCGAACCACGTTCCATCTTCCGCGCCAGGGAATGATCGCCACCAGCGACGCCAAATACATTGCCCCGGCCAGGGCCAGCGCGCCGACCGTGCCGATCAATGGAAACAACAAGACCGCCGTCAGGGTCGCACCGGCAATCGACCCCAAAGTATTCCAGGCATAGATATCGCCCACCGCGCGACCCACCTGCGCGGCGCCGGCGTTGGTCAAATGAACAAACAGCGGGAACAATAGTCCCATGGCGACCGAGGGAATCAATTCGATCACGGCGCTAGCGGCCAGCGAGACTCCGCCGTTTCCCAATTGCGTGCCGCGCAGATGCAACACGGTCATATCACCCAGCTTGTCCGATAGCCACGGGAGCGACAACTTGCCCGCCAAAACACTGCCCAACAGAACGCCGATTATCACGATAGGCACCCGCGGCGAAGACGCTCGTGGGCGCAGAAACGCGTGAAAGCCCAGGCTACCTAGCGCGATTCCCACCAGCACGACAAACAGCGTGGCCGTGAAGGCGTAGGTCGAGCCTCCCAGCACCAACGCCAATTGGCGACTCCAAGTCATTTCCAGAATCAATGCCGCGCAGCCCGCCAGCGTCGTGCCGGCGTACAGGCCGGCCAGCGGTGGCGTCCAAGTAGTGACGCGGGCTGCCTCGGGCGTGGGCCGAGGCGTGGAGGCGGCGCGCCTGGACTCGAACGCCCGCCGACTCATTGCCAGTGCGACCAGGCCGATCACGATGTTTACTGCCGCCGTCAGGTTGTTCGTCCACAACAGTCCCAGAGAAGGGAGCATGTGAAACCCAGCGAAATAGCAGCCAGCCGCACCCCCGAGCGTATTAATGCCATACAACCAGCCGATGGCCTGGTCGAGCGACGCCTCGCGGGCCGTGAGTTGGCGGACCAACAGTGGCAGCGTTCCGCCCATTAACATGCATGCTGGCCCGATGACCACGGCCGTAATGCAGAATTGCATTAGGAACCGCAGCAGCGGTTGTTCCGGAATCGTGGAGTACAGACCCACCGAGGCGTCGACCAGCGCGGCAATCTCCAGCGGAATAACCAACGCCAACAGTCCGATTGCCAGCTCGCACACGCCATACCAGCGCAGCGGTAAAGCGATGCGATCGGCGCGGCGACCAATCAGATACGCCCCCACCCCCAGCCCGAACAGAAACGAGCCTCCGACCGCCGCCAAGGCGAGACTTGTGCTGCCCCACACGTGCGCGAAACGCCTGAACCAGACCACCTGGTACACCAAACCGGTGCCGCCGGAAGTCAGGAACAACAGCGAAGCGAGGTAGAAGATTCGATTGGACGTGGAGCCCGGTTTCTTGCGGGACATCGTCGTGGGTCGCCGTGGTTGCGGTGCATTCCGCCAGTCTGGGCAACACGGGCGGGCTAAAGTTCCATGGTATTCGGCCCGCCGGGCACTGTCCACAACTCGGTTTTAACAGGGTCAATGCCTGGCCGACTCGCGCTTTCGTCGCGACTCGTCGACCAGCATTTTCATGAAGTAGCCCCCCACCACGCTGCGGGCACGAAAGCCGACACTCTTGCCGTTGGTCGTTTCGTGCCAATCGCTCAACGGAATGCGAGTGGGCGACTCGTTGGCGAAGCGATAAACGCCATGCACCAGTGCCTGAAAGTCGTCCGCCGAGCGCGCCATGCTGGCTGTCCACAGGATCCAGTCGCTTTTAGTGTAGGTCTTGCGGCTGTCGAGTGGCAATCCATAGTCGTTTCGCTTCGTGAGATAGAAGGTGATCTCTCGCTCGGCCAGTTCGCGAGCAAACAGGTCAAGCCCCAAGACATCGTCCCACACCAGGTTGTACTTCTGGCTCCAACTGTCGCGGCGATCGAAGGTGAGCGCCGTGTGGTCGCCGGAGTCGGCAGCCTTCATCCATTTGGCGGCCAGATCCTTGGCCAGCGTGGTGTATTCGCGTCCGACGTCGGCGTGCCCCAGCGCCGCGGCCAGCCTGCCGTAACTGTCCAGGCCGACAATGGCCTTGATCGACAGGTTGGCGTTGTGCGCCAGGTGCCCGGCGAAATCGTCGGTACACAACTGGTTGGCCGGGTCAAATCCCTCGCGTTTGAGATACTCGGCCCATTGCGAGAGCGGCTGCCAGTGCCGCCTGGCATAGTCTGCGTTCCCCTCAGCCTGGGCAATGGCGGCGGTCAGGATCAGCATGTTGCCGCATTCCTCGACCGGCATGTCCTCGGGATACGTCTGACCGTTGGCTTGCGGATAGGTGCCCACATCATGCGCTGCAAACGGCTTGGTCCAGCGGCCGCTCTCGCTAAAGAAGAAAATCGGATCCATCATGCCCTTGACGAGCGTGGGATTGTAAATCAGAAAGAGCGGCGCCGACGGATACGTCACGTCCACGGTGCCGATCGAGCCGTTGCTGAAGTTTTCTTTGGAAAAGAACAGCGGCTGGCTATCGGGCCCGGCGACCAACTTGTGAGCGGCCACCGCCTGGCGATAGGCCAATTGACACAATTGCACGTACTCTGACGAACCGGACCGCGCGGCTGATTGGGCCAGCTTCCGGTCGAACTCATCGCAACGCCGCAGCACACAGGCGTAGTCCTTCTCGGCCGCGGCCAGCATATTTTCGGCGGTCATCGAATCGTCGCGGCGCCACCAGGCGCGCAGCTTCTTCTGAAAGTATTCGACCGAGTACACGTCGTCGTAGCCGATGATTAGATGCCTCTTGGCACTTTCGCGACCAACTTTCCCGAAATCGAACACCACCGACAACACCGGCCAGCGATCGTTGGCGGCTCGCGGC
>CAZUPX010001001.1:0-5387 GCA_964622155.1 uncultured Planctomycetaceae bacterium
TGGAACGTCAGCGCCCTTTTTCTTTGGCTTTTTGTTCACTCTTCGCGAGGAACACTTCTGATGTCAAGATTGACTCATTCCATGGGCCTGCATTTGATCCGCTCGATGATCAGTTGTTTGGTCGTGTTACGGCTCGCTCTACTAGGTTTTCCTGGCACGTTGCAGGCCGCGCCAATAGAGTGGAGCAGCGGAAGCGGCGGCAATGGGCACTATTATGAGTCCGTGGCGACACCTGTTACGTGGGATTCTGCAAATATCGCGGCGAACGCAATGCTGTTTTTGGGGGAGAATGGACACCTCGCCACTGTCACGTCACAAGATGAGAATGATTTTCTGGTAGCCAATTTCTCTAATCCGCAGTTTTTGGGCGGTTATCAGCCGGACGGATCTTCGGAGCCGGCTGGTGGATGGGCGTGGGTTACCGGCGAAACGTGGAGTTACACCAATTGGGCGCCGTCTGAACCGAATAATCAGTTGGGAACCGAAAAGTATTTGGAGTTCTTCGCAGGCGGCCCAAAATGGAATGACATCTCAGGCGTCGACACTCGTACTTACCTTGTTGAGTATGACACTCCAGAGCCGTCGACATTTGTCTTGGTCGCGCTCGGCTTGATATCGCTGGGCTTCGTCGCGTGGCATCGCGACAGGCGTACCTGATCCGACCGTCCACCGCACGATCAACACGATCCAGCCCTGCACGGCCCTCCGGTCTGGTGGGGCTTTTTGCTGCGCTGAACCGGCGAGACCATATTAGAAACTCATGCGTTTTTTGAATCCGTTCAACAATGGACCGTATTGCAGCACTGATGATCTTCAATCCGCGCAGATCTGCTCGAGCACGTACTTCAGCGCGTCGCATGGATTGACGACCCGCCGGCCGTTTGACAGTCTGGCCAGCCGCCTATCGAGCGCCGCGGTCACGCGACGAAGTGCCATGACTGGTCCGGGCTCAGGTGCGTGTTGATGTGCAGCCCCCACGTCGCCGGTGGCACCTCGGCAATTGGCACCTCGATCAGGACGGTCCCAGGCGTACTTCTTTCGTCCTCTAGCTTGGGCATTAAAGAATGGCACATCGCGCGCGGGGGTTAGCACTCGGGCATCGAATTGGCACCTGGGAATTTCCACCCTAACGCGGCCTCTCCTCCCGCACTCCAGCGGCCGCATGGTACATTGTGCGGTGGCGACGGACTGTTCGCGGCGCGCGATCGATCGGACGGAAAACCATGAAGCTCATCTTGTTGGGCACCACTGGCTATCACCCCAGCGACCAGCGACAAACCGCGTGTTTCATGCTGCCGGAGGTGGGAGTGGTCCTGGATGCCGGCACCGCCATGTATCGCTCGCGGAAATATCTGGCAACCAGCGCGCTCGACATCTTTCTGACGCATGCCCATTTAGACCACGTGATTGGGATCACGTACTTGTTCGACGTGCTCCGCGACAAGGACGTCCAGCGCGTCGTGGTCCATGCCGCCCCCGACAAGCTGGCGGCGATTGAGCAACATCTGCTCAATGAGCTGTTGTTTCCGGTCAAGCCGCCGTGCGAATTCCGTGCGCTCGGCGGTGAAGTCGAGCTGCCGAGCGGCGGGCGGCTGTCGCATTTCGACCTGGCCCATCCCGGCGGAGCCATCGGATTCAGGCTCGATTGGCCGGGACATTCCCTGGCCTACGTCACCGACACGACGGCCACGGCGGATGCCAACTATCTGGCGGCGATCCACGGGGTCGACGTCCTATTGCACGAGTGTTACTACCCGGACCGAATGGCCGAAATGGCAACCCTGACCGGTCACAGCACTTCAACGCCGGTCGCCCAACTGGCGCGCAAGGCGCAGGTGCAACGCCTCATTTTGGTGCACGTCAATCCAGCGGGTGAGACGGATGATCCGCTCATCCTCTCGGAAGCGAAAAAGATTTTTCCGGGCACGAGTTTGGGACGCGATTTTATGGAAATTGATTTCTAACACCTTCGCGCCCCCATTGATGGGCAGTACAATTTCCTTCATGTGAGGGGATCGCTGATCGTCGTAAATGTCGGATCTCAGGAGTGTCTAGCGGAGAAATCAAGGGTTTTTTGTTTTTTTATCGGCGATGAATTCCTGACCGAAATCCACTGCATAAATCATTTACAAATAGGGGTTTGCGATCGATGACACGGGTCTGTAACAGGTCGGACGGCCCATGGAGCGGGTTGACTGAGAGGGTACTCTTGAGTTCAATACAAGGGCTTGAAGAGGTTTTTAGTTGGCATAAGCGCGGCTGCTGAGCGCTTCGATTTACAACCAGGAATATGCCAACTCCGATGGGTGTGGGGTACGGACCGCCTCGGCTTCGGATTCGAGAAAAAAACTCGACCTCGGAGCGACAAACCTGCGTAAGAATTTGAGGTTAGTCGGGCCGGTCGGAAGCTAATGATGAAGCTCCCAGCACTGCAACGGACTTCTACCGAAGAACTGGCGACGCGACCCCGCATGTGACGAAGTTTCACGAGGGTCGGTGATCTGGCGGGCCGGATTTGATTGGGGGGCCCGCGGGGAGCCGTTTTTTGGTTCCGGTGTTGCTACACCGACAACGTCGAGCGCGTTGTGCGCCTTGCCGCGGGTGTGGCGTTACCAAAGGGAGGGTAATCGGAAAGTTTTGGACGAGAGGAAAAGAACAGAGGCAAATTCAAAGGCGGACAAGCCACAGGATGGCCAAACCGCCGAACGTAACCGTTTTCTGGGGAGGGAAAGACCCATGAAGATGAACAAGGCTAGTTCCGTGGAAGACTACAAAATCGTGAGCAGTTTTCAATCGCTGCGAAAAACACTACTCGACGACAAGTTCGCCGATCGGTTGGAGAAGCCCCTGGCTTATTGGGCCTTGCCCAACGATCGACGGTTGCCGCTTGCGTTCTTGGGACGCACGATCAAAGACCTGCTGGCCACGCCGTTCGAAGAGCTGTCGGCCACGCCGGGTATCGGCCAAAAGAAGATCAGCTCGCTGGTAAAACTTTTGTCACGCGCGACCAAAGATCATCCACCCGCGGTCCCCTTCGGTCTTAGCGAGATTTCCGAATCGAAGCGACCTGCCACGGTCGATAAGCCGCGCCGCGCGGCGACCACTTTCGATCCGTCAATTGTCTCCGAGGCGCTGTGGTCCGATTGGCAGCAAACGGTGATCAAGCACGGCTTGGGCTGCGAAAAGCTGGGCCGGCTGGCCCCCACTTTGCAGGCGCTGCCAACTGTCATCTGGCACACGCCGCTGGAGCACTACGTCAACCATACCGTGGCCGAGATTCGCCAGCTTAAGACCCACGGCGAAAAACGCGTCCGCGTGGTCCTCGAAGTGTTCTACCTGGTGCACGACATGTTTTCGGGCCACGACGCCGACCAACATCTGGCGCTGCGAATCGTGCCGAAGTTCATCGTTCCGATCGAGAATTGGATCAGCCAGGTCCTGGAGGGCGACGGCCTCCCGTCAAGCGACGAGGTTCGCGATCACCTGGTGATTCCGCTGTTGGACCAGTTGGCCATCGATGCCGGCGCGACGATTCACCAGTTGAGCGAAGGCCGGCTGGGCATCAAGGGGTCCGCGCAAAGCGTGCGTCAACAGGCCAAGCAGATGGGCGTTACGCGAGCTCGCGTTTACCAATTGCTCGAAGATTGCAGCCGCGTGATGGATGTTCGCTGGCCCGAGGGGATGCAACTCTTGGCCCACCTCGGCGCCAGGTTCCACACCGCACAAACGAACCAGGACGAGTACCGACTCTTCCGTGCCGCCTACGAGCTGTTTTATCCGGGCAAGCACAAACTTTCGGACGAAGACCCGGCTGAGGGCAACGGCGCCGAGTAAAGCCCGCATGTGCTTAGACTCTTGACTGTAGTCGGGCCTCGCTCAGGCCGACCACAGGCTAGCGCGTTGGTGTCGTAGCTTTTGGCGACTCACCGAGCTTGCGACTCGGCTGCGCGGGGTCGACGCGCCACTTGCCCGCCTTGGGATGCGCCGGAATTACGGCGACCGATTCGACTTCTCCATCGCGACGCAGATAGCCGGGCATGCTCAAACAGGCCCACGCGCGGGCTGCCCATTGCGAGATCATGCGCGGCCGCGGAATACTGCACACCGATTCCCAGGCCACCACACCGGCGTGCGCGACGAGTGCTTTCGAGCGCCCTTCGCGGGGCAGGTTGCGCCAGAACAGCCGCTCCTGGCAAAGCGCCTGGCGAAACGGGCTCTGGGAGACTTCCGCGTCAAGGACCGACAACACGCGCGACTGCGGCTCAAGCAAGGTCGTGAAGCCCAGCCTCGCAAGCTGTAGCGCCACATCGGCATCCGCCTGCGCCAGGTCCAGATGCCGGCTAATACCGCCGGCCTGTTCCAACGCGCTCTTGCGATAAAAAGCCGCCAGCATACTAGGTCCGACAACGCGCGACATCAACTCGTCCGACAACTGTGTCTCGCCTCGGCCCACCAGATATCGCCGGCCGCTGGCGTGATAGCCAACTCCGGCGGCCACGATGCGCTCGGGGTTGTCGGCGTCGAGCACCAGCGGCACGACCGAACCGACCTGACGATGACCGAATCGTCCCAACGCCCGTTCCGTCCACGCTTCGGTCACCTTGCAACCGCTGCTGAGCAAATGGACGAATGGTGCCCGCGCGATTGCCAATGACTGGTTGCATTGGTCGATGAACGAGCCGCCACGGCGTGCTTCTACGAAGCACACCTCGCCCTTCAGGTCGTATGGATCCGAGTACGGCCCGTCGAGAGCTACCAGGATTTCGCAGTCGGCCGGCCGGTTTTCCAAAACGGATACCAGCGTGGCTTCCAGCGACTCGATGCCCCCGACCGCTGAGATGACGATCGACAAGCGTGGCACACTAGACCTCTTGAACAGTTCCACTGCTCGCGCACATACGTCCACATGCGCACCCTCAAATGGCAGCGCAAACGGGTTGTAGGCGACAGGACTGCTATACGGGTTATGTCGGCAGGCGGCGGGGGCGATGTTTATTGAACCCTGTCGGAATAGCGAAGATGGCTCGCCTGGGGTGTTAAAGATTCTCCAGCTTCGCTAACCTGTTGGGAAAGACGAGAATAGATCCACTGCATACAAACCCGACGCGCCACAGCATTATGCAAGTGCTGGCGAAGACACTTCATTGATATCCTTTTGCAGCCGCAACGCGGCGACCTGCAATAGCCAGGGGCATCGCCCCTGGGGAAGGGCGGTCGACGTGAACCTGAAGTCCCAACGGGGCGCTCTAAGAGCGCCCCGTTGGGGCTTCAAAACCGTCTCGTTGGACATCGAGTCCAGGGGCGATGCCCCTGGCTATTACAGGTTGGGCCTTTGGCCCACGAAGACTTGCGGGCAAAACTGCCATCACTTGCATAATGTTGGCCCG
>CAZUPX010001002.1:0-2445 GCA_964622155.1 uncultured Planctomycetaceae bacterium
GTTGCGTCGGGCAAACTGACGAAGCTGGTAGAAGGAGCTCGCCGGACGCGCCTCGATCACCTCCCCGTTCAGATACCTCTGAATATCGCGGGCCAGTTCACCGGCGCTTTGATAGCGCCGCTCGGGGTCTTTCGCCAGCGACTTCAGCAGGATGACTTCGACATCCCGGTCGAAGTCGTGGACCAGCGTGGAAGGTCGCGTGGGGCTGGTGTGCATGATATTCCGCACCACGTCGTCCATGCGGCCTGACACCGGATACGGAAAACGCCCGGCCAAAAGGTGGTAGAGGATGACGCCGAGGGAATAGACGTCCGTGCGGATGTCCAGCAGATCAGAACGCCCCTCGGCCTGTTCCGGGCTGGCCCAGGGGAGTGAGCCTACGAAATGGCCGGTCATCGTCATTGCCTCGACCGAGCTACTCGGCTCGCGCACGAACTTGGCGAGCCCAAAATCGAGGACATGCGGTTCTCCGTCCTCGTCGACGCGGATATTGCCCGGCTTGAGGTCTCGATGAATGACACCCCGCAGGTGAGCGACGTTCACGGCTTCGCAGACTTTGCGGAAGAGATTCAGGACCGCGCGGGTGGACAGGGCCTCACCCGTCACGTAGGCGTCGAGCGGCTGGCCTGGGATGTAATCCATCACGAAATAGGCGTGTCCGGCGGCCAAGCCTCGGTTGTGAATCGCCACGATGTGCGGGTGGTTCAGCCGGCTGAGGACATCCACCTCGCGATCGAATCGGGCCAATTCGGTGTGATCGGCCAGCGGGCCTTCCCTGAGGATCTTGATGGCCACCTTGCGGTGCGTGGAGACGTGCATGGCTTGGTAGACGACACCCTGTCCCCCACGGTGAATCTCGCTCAAGATGCGATAGCCGGGAACGGCGAACGATGTTCGACCGCCGGTCGAAGACGGCTTCCATTGGCTGGGCAAAGCCTCGAATTGTGCCCAAGCGGCGTCGACCAGTGGCCGGACGGGGCTATCAGAAGAGCTGTTGGAAGCGTCGTTCATGCGCGCACTCTGGTAATCCGCCCGTGTAGGGCAGCCGCCCTCGGCTGCTCCCCTGCCTTTTCGGAGGCTCGCCTACTGCCTCGGACGGTGTAATCTCAAATTCAGTGTCGGCGGAGCACCAGCTCAATACTAGATGATGATTTCCGCAGCCACTCACGCTGAGCCAGAAAAAAATCGAGATGAAGCTCCCAGATTCCGCCTCAGTCGGTCGTGGGCCCGGGCGCGAAGCATGTGCACGGCTCCGACCGAGCGAGACATGTGGGAAGCCACGTCTGTAACTGGTCGCCCTTCCAGGTCGTAAAGTCGCACCACAATCCTGTAGTCTTCCGGAAGCCCCGCAATGGCGGATTCGAGCATTGCAGCAGAGTCGCGACTAGCGGCCTGGCGGCTTGGGGTCGTCGTAGTGACGCCAAGATAGGCGAGCAAGCCTTCGTAGGAATCAGCCCCAGCGGCTGGAACGAGGCGTCTGGCTGGGTCCGGACGCTTCTGGCGCGAGAGACCGCGGACGGCCTCTAGAATGGCGTTCTCCGCGATCCGCGTCAACCAGGTCAAAAACGAAGCGGGATCGCGTGCCGTAAGCTGGTCTATGTGCAGAAACGCTTCCAGGAAGGCAACCTGCATGACGTCGTCCTCATCGAAGCTGGCCCGCCAGCGCTTGTCGATCCGGCCGCCGACGCGTTTGCGAACCTCCCCGCCGAAGTGTTCGAGCAGGACGCGCAGCGCAGCCGTGTCGCCTTCAACGGCTTGCTGGAGCAAGGATGGGTCTATAACCGCCACAACCGACTCCACAGAGCGGGCCGCAGAACTGAGCGCTAATCTTCCCCATATTACCAAGGCGAGATTCTGCGTGAAAGAGGCGGAGGAATCACCATCTTGGAAGTGTGTGGTCTCACCGGAAGTCCAGGAACCCAAAGGAGGAACTTGTCGTGAAAAACCGAATCACACTGCTGTTCGCAATTGCGTGCTGCTTGGGGATGACAGGCGCTATGTTTACGCCAGCCCGTGCCGGGGGAGACCTCGATCCGCCGGTATTGAGCGTGCCGGATGGCGAAGAAGAGCGTCAGGCAGCCGATGCGACCGGCTGTGCCGGTGACTGCAATGACAGCAACCCCTGCACAGCCGACACGTGTCTCATATGTTTTTTGGGCAACTGTAGCAGTTGTTTTCATTCTCCGGACCCGGACGGCACGCCCTGCGGCGGCGACGGGATTTTCTGCAACGGCCCGGAAATCTGCAGCGGCAGTACCTGTATTCATGCCGGCAACCCCTGTCCCGGTCCAGACGGAGATGCCGACTGCTCAGAATCGTGCGACGAGAGCGCCGACAATTGCATGGGCAACGACGCGAGCGGTCCCTGCGCCTGTGAGTGGTCGGCCGTGGGGTCGGGCATGAACAACTGGGTGAGCGCGCTGGCGGTCTTCGACGACGGCGGCG
>CAZUPX010001003.1:0-7393 GCA_964622155.1 uncultured Planctomycetaceae bacterium
GAAATCTTTCAGTGGCGGTGGTGGTGGCAGCAGCGTGCGCTCGAGCGGCGGCGGCAACACATTCTCCAATGGTGGTCGCGGCAAGAGTGCAAGCAGCTTTTCGAGCGGAGGGGGCTCGAACAACTCCCAACGCGGCGGCAACCTCAGCCATCACAACGGCAACTCGAACTTTGTGAAAAGCAACTTCTCGAATCAAAACGGGAAAGGGGCCTTGCGTCACCAGGTTAATCACGTGAACTCAAACCTGGGCAACGACTCATTCGTTCACAAGCAAAACATCACCGGCAACAATCCCAACAATTGGACCCATAAAGGGAACTGGAATAACAACCACTCGCACAACAACAACTGGCAAAACGGCAACGCCAACTGGAATCAAGGTAACTGGAACAACAACTGGAACAACAACGGTGGCTTCAATCCTTGGGTTGGCGGGGGATTGTGGTGGCCAACTTGGGGTTGGGGCTGGGGATGGGGATGGGGCTCGCCGTTCTTCGGTTGGGGATTCGGCGGCGGCTTCCCGCTGTACGGCTACAACTATTACGGCAACGGCGGCTTTGGTGGTTACGGATACGCCAGTGACTTTGCCGCAGTCGCGCCGCCGGCCACCGTCGAGGGTGATCTTGCCGCGGCAGGCAACTTCGCCGAACAAGGCGAGGCCGATTTCAAGGCCGGTCGCTACCAGGCCGCTGTCCGCGCCTGGCAGCACGCGCTGATCGACGATCCGAAGAATGGAGCCGTGATCCTGCTATTGTCGCAGGCGCTGTTTGCACTGGGCCAATACGACGAAGCGGCCGGCGCGACGCAAGCCGCGATGCAATCCTTGCCCGAGGAAAAGTGGAGCGTGGTGGTGGCCAACTACGCGCAGTTGTATGGCAATCCGCTGGACTACAACGAGCAACTAAAAGCGCTGGAGAAGGCCCGCGATGCCAAGGCCGATTCGCCGGCGATCCACTTTCTGTTGGGCTTTCACTACGGCTATCTTGGATATCCCAAGCAAGCGGTCAGCGCGTTGGACAAGGCGTTGACGCTAGCGCCAAAGGACATGGGTTCGAGAAAGCTTCGGGACAGTTTCGCAGCTAAATGGCCCGACGCGCCGCCGCTGCCTGCGGCGGCCGTGGAAGCAGCCAAGGAGCTCGAGAAAGAGGGAGGTCAGCCCCAAGGCGCTCCGGCCGACAAGGCGCCACCGCCGGCCGAGCCGCCTGGAACGCCGAGCTGAACACCGGCTCAAACAGCGGATAATCTGCCCCTGACACTACAAAACACCATTGGGAACACCCAATGGTGTTTTTTTTAATTTACCCTTCCGGGCGCCCGGTCCGGCAGATGCCAGTGGAGGGACACGCTTTTGGCCTTGGGGCCTGCGGTTGGGTGGCGGCGTCCCAGAGCGGAAAAATAATCGTTTACATCGTTTTCCGGGTACGTCTATAATAGCGCCGCCGACAGTTTTTCGGCGGGCTTTTGCAACGTCTTGACTGGCGCGGCCAGTCGCGGTCGCCCCCAAACCGCACAACAGCAAGGCCTTGATGGCGGACATGCATGGGCACTAACTCGGCGGCGCGGCCAACGCCCGACGTGTTCGGCTCGGAGTCAGTTATCCCCGGCTCGTCAGTCACGAGTCACCAACACACCAGGAGTGATGTCCCATGTGGATTCCGAAATGGGTGCGCGATCGCAAGAAGGGGGTCGAGTCGGCCGTTCCGACCCAAGTGGTCTCGAACGAGGAGTTCATTCCTCGCCCGCAAACCAAACAACAAAAACAGGTTGAGAGCCTCATCGGCACGATGGGCGAAGAAAAGGCCAAGAAGCTGGGATTAGATCGTCGCGGTTTCATGTCCAGCAGCATGGGCATCGCCACTTGCTTGATGGCGCACAACATGGTCTTCGGCAGCAAGAGCGCCTGGGCCGTCGATGAAATCGACACCATGGAGCCCGGTGCCTACGAAGACAAGTATCCCAAGAGCGAATACTTCATCATCGACGTGCAGTCGCACTTCACCAACGGCTTTGCCATCGGATTTCGCAATGCCGAATTCGTGAAGAACATGGGCTTCAAGCTCAACGAGAAGAAGGAAGCCTATGAGTTCCCCAATTTCGTCAAAGAGATGTACTTCGACAGCGAGACCGCGATGCTCGTCATCTCGGGCGTGCCGGGTCGCGAGGACCAGTACAAGTCGGACGGCACGGCGCTAGAAGGTCCAATGCGCAGGGGTGGCATTCTGCCCAGTTGGCTGATGTCCGCCCGCAAGAAAGACATCAATGACATGGCCGGCAGCGTCCGCGCATTGTGCCAAGGCAACTGTGCGCCAAATCACTACTGGGATGCCAAGAGCAACACGCAGGACAAGACGCATCTGTTCGAGCAGATGGAGCGCGAAGCCAAGCTGTACAAAATCGATTCGTGGAAATGGTATTGCCACACCGATCCAGGCCGCAGCGGCAACGGCTTCCAACTCGACGACGAGAAAATGACCTACCCCTTCTACGAGAAGTCTAAGGAGTTAGGACTCAAGCTGTTCAGCGTACACAAAGGCTTTTCCGCCCAATCGAAGACGCTCGGGCACCTGGCGAATCCCAAAGACGTCGAGAAAGCGGCCCTGGACCACCCGGATTTGAACTTCGTGATCTACCACTCGGCCATGCAGCACGCGCCGTTCGGTGTCGAGGAAGAGGCCGCGAGTTTCAAGGAGAAGTACGATCCGGTCACCGGCGATTTCGCCTGGCACGACGTGCTGATGAAGATCAAGGAGCGCAACCCCAAGATCAATAACGTGTATCCCGAGATTGGCTCCAGCTTCGGGTTGCTGTCGATTTACAATCCTGAAATGTGTCAGCACCTGATCGGCCGAAATATCAAGCTGTACGGCGCCGACCACGTGATCTGGGGTACCGACTGCCTGTGGTGGGGCTCGCCGCAATGGGTCATCGACGCCTTCAAGCGGTTCCAGATCTCCGACGAGATGTGCGACAAGTGGGGCTATAAGAAATTGACCAAAGAAGACAAGGCCAAGATCTTTGGACTCAACGCCGCGAAGCTGTACGGAATCGATCCGGCGGAAAAGCGCAAGATCCTGCCCAAGGATGGACTCTCGAAGCTGCAGGCTGCGTACCTCGACATGGGCGGAACGCGAGAAAACGCCGCCTACGGCTGGGTGCGTGACGACGTCAACGTCTAAACGAGTAAACAAGCGCGGCGCAAGACCTGAAGTGGTCTTGCGCTGCGCAGTTTTTCGACTCACTCGTGGACACAGGAGCCCGATTTGTGAGCGGTCGCCTGGCTCGAATTTGGAGGTTCGCGCCGTCGGCGGTTATTGGGCTAGTGGCCGTGTCTTTGCTGACCGTGACGGGCGTCAGTGGCGTGTCAAGTGTGTCGTCGGCAGCGCCTCCTGATAGCAAAAAGCTGCTCGACCCTGCCGCCTGGGGCACCGATCACGTGGGCCAGGGGTTGCCCGAGTACATGGAAAGTGGCGAATGCCTGTTTTGTCATCGCCTGGGCGCCGGGGCCACCTGGGCCCGCAACAAACACAACCGCACGATTCGCGACGCTGAAGCCGACGAACCTGCTGTCATCGCGCTGCGGGCCGATACAACCGCCAAGCCGTTTGCCGACGAGATACAACTGCTCTTAGGCGATACCCGCGCGCAGCGTTTCTTGAAACGATCGAGCGCGTACGGCAAGCTCGATCTATTGTCGACAAGCGCTGCGCTTCGCCCCGGTCGCCGTCCACGCATCGATTCGGCGAGAAAGCCGCACTGGGACGAGCAAAAGTTCGCATTGTCGTGCGCGGGTTGCCACACCACGGCCGTCAATCCCCAGACGCACGCATTCACGGCCATCTCGCTCGATTGCTTCGCCTGTCACGGCGACTCCCCGGCGGAGCACGCCAACGATTCCAAGCTGATGACGTTGGCCAAGGTGCGTAAGGACTCGCCGCAGATCGTGACGTCGATCTGCGCGAGTTGCCATGTGCGAAACGGCAAATCGAAGTCCACGGGCTTGCCGTATGCCACCAACTTCGTCGCCGGTGACAACTTGTTCAAGGATTTCCAGGTCGATTGGAAGAGTGCCGATGACCCCAAGCTGAACCCGGCCGACCGGCACGTGCTGGACAACGTCCGCGACGTCGTACTCTACGGCCAGGAGTCGATAACCTGTCTAAGCTGCCACCAGGTACACAGCGGTTCGACTAAACCGCACCGCGATCTGCCCGTGACGCAGTACTGTCAGCACTGCCACGAAGCGGGTGAACCCATCAAGGGTCATAAGACCTACGAAGTGCACAGCGATCGCTGCGAGTATTGAAAGTGACCACTACGAGCATGGTCGCGCTTGCGCGAGCATGGCACCCATCACTTCTTCGCCTTGTCGGTGAACCGAAATCGGATGTGCTCGACCAGCACCTTCCGATACTCCTCGACGTCGACGTCGCGCTCACAGCAGACCAGGAACAACGTGCCGTCGTCGCGGAAGTCCTCGTCCCAGGCCGTCAACTCATCGTCGGTCCAGGTCGATTCGTACTCGGCCAGTTTGTCGTCGGTCATGCGGCTGAAGTGTGCCCGCAGGTTGATATCGGTCTCGTCCATCGCCATGCCGGCTGGCATGGTTTCGTAGTTGATGTCGGCGTTCTTGTCGGGTTCGGTCATCGTCGTGTTCTCGTGCGTGCTGGCGCGGGAAAAGAATGGTGCTCTCAATTGTAACGACCGGATCGGCAGTCAACCACGAAGAACTGGATCGTTCAACTGGATCAGCGTGTGCAATCACGGGCCCGTAACGATCAGCGGGGCGATCTTCTGGATGGTGTCCAACGGCACACCGTCGCGCGCGAGGTCGCCGAGGGTCCGGTAGGGACGGCCGGCCATCAAGTGGGCCCCCATCGCCGGACCGACTCCGGGCAGGTTTTGCAATTGCTCGAGGGTGCAACCCTGGGAAGGTGTGGCACAACCTGGCCAGCGAAACACGGTGGCGGCTCACGCGGATGGCCCCCAAAGTGGTGCCGATTTGCGCGGTCCTGATGCCCCAACTCCACGGTCGTGGTGGACAAACGTCTCGACAGCCGCCCAGAATGTCGCCGGGTCGATGGCAGAACGGTAACAGGCCCCAAATCCACTTGGAGAGTCCACCATGGAGCGACGCGAATTCTTGGGCAATACGCTTGTGGGAACCGCCCTGTGGGCCGATCCGCCCAAGGGGAGCCCAACGAAACGACGTCCGTCGGACGACGTCACGGCCACCGGTCCGATCGTGGTCGAGCGGGCCGCGACGGACAAGCCACACACCGGCAAGATCCTGGCCACGATCGCACCGCACTCCGACGATCACTCGATCATGTGCGGCGGCACGATCGCCAAGCTGATCGACGAAGGTTACATCGGCTACTTGATCCGCACCAGCAATGACGAACGCGATTCGTACGACCTGACGCTCGGCCAGACGATCGCGGCCAACGAATCCGAGACGGAGACGATGGCCAAGACACTGGGTATCAAGCAGGTATTCAACCTCGACTACCGCAATCACGACATCGACGACGTGTCGCGCGTCGAGATGCGAGCCCGGCTTATTTTCCTGTTCCGGCTGCTGAAGGTCGACACGATTTTGAGCTACGATCCGTGGGGACATTATGAAGAGAATCCGGACCACTACGTGACGGCACAGTGCGTCGAGGCGGCCTGCTGGATGGCCGCCGGTCACCTGGATTTTCCCGAACACTTTGCCGCCGGACTTGAGCCGCACGCGGTGAGCGAGAAGTATTACTACGCCCGTGGTCCACAACTGGTGAACCGCGTCGTGGACATTAGCGGCACCATCGACAAAAAGATGGCCGCCATCCGCGACAATCGGACGATGATTGGCAACATGCTGCGCCATTTTCGCGACGAGCTGGTCGCCAAGAATCTCAAGCTGCCGGAACTCGAGGGGAACGAGGAAGCCGCCGAGCGAGCCTACGCCGATCTGCGGTTCCGCTCAGCCACCGCGCGCCGCGGGCAGCAACACGGTTTGCGATTTGCCGAACAGTTCCACTACATCGGCCCCGACACTTCGCTCGACGACCACGTGGCCAGGCACGCCATGCCGCTACGGTAGTGCGGATTGCGTTCCGAGGGAACTATGGGGAACCATCACGCGCGGACGTCACTTCGAGATCCGGTTCCGATAGGCCGTGACCGCGACGGCGCAAGCCGCGAACAAAGCTAGGACGATTGCTGAAGGTTCAGGGATCGTGGACCAATCGCCAGGGGTCGTGGACCAAGCGCTAGTGGTTCCGCCTGGAACCGCGATCCCTTGAATGTGCGCCGCCGTGTAGAAAGGTCCTACCCCACCGGCCGGTGCGGAAAGGTATGAGAACGAGGAGGCGACCAAAGTTGGGATGCCTGTAACGACATACGTCACGGATTCGCCGGGCCCAAACCGATGCATGCCTCCACCTTCATTGCTGGCAGCGAACAAGAACTGGATGTCGTACAAGCCGTCACCGTCGGCCTGGAAGGCGTTCGTGCTCTTGCCGATCGACGGGTCGTCGAACGAACCGACTTTGACCGGCGCGGAAAAGGACAGACTGGCAGCGGTCAGGTTGGGGTCGAGATTGAAGTCCCACTCCCGTGTGTATTCGCCGCCGAAGAGATTCACGTTTTCCAAAGTGAGCGTCACGGAACCGGACGAACCACCATCGTCGAAGGTCGCCTTGAGCCAGGGTGGGCTTCCGGCCGGGACTGTGCCGAACTCATCGGTGCTGAACGCCGCGCCGATGGGGTACTCGATGATCGTGGCCCGGGCCACGCCGTGCAGTGGCACCAGGGTCGCGATGAAAATGAGAATCGAATTACGCTGAGAAAATAGAGTCACGAGTCGTCTCGGTGTTTGTCGGTTCGTTGTAAGGCGTGGATGTCGACGTCGGTTCCGTTGGTCGAGTACGTTGGTGGCACGACTCTCCGCCGCGCGGCGTCAGCAAAACAGGCCGATAGCCGTGCAAGGTCGTCGTGGAGAGTTGAACTGTTGCTGAGCTTGCGAAAAATCGCGGCGCTCAGAACGCTGAGTGAACTGAAGTCACTCAGTGAGAAGTGGTCATTAGCGGGTCTATCGCAGAACTAGGCCAAAGCAATCCCGAAAAAGCTCGCGAGGTCGCCATGCCATTGATCCGGCCGACGACACGCGGCGGCGGCAAATTCACCGCCTAAGCCCCATATTCTAGTAACAGGACCGGCAGAAGCAAGTAAAAAGGCGCCGAAGTCCGGAGTTTTTTTGCCACCCCCCACCACATGGGGGATTCTGAACTCAACACAGGACGAGCTTCACGGCGATGGCCATCATGGCCACGTCGCCGCAGACGTGGATCAGCCAGGGCGCGACTATTGAATCGGCGGCAGCGTACATCGCCTGGGCCACCAGCGCGAA
>CAZUPX010001004.1:0-3744 GCA_964622155.1 uncultured Planctomycetaceae bacterium
GCTGCCGGCTCATCGGGTTGCGCGGCGGCCGCTGGTGGGTCTTGAGCCAGCACTCCAGGACCATACAGACCCAAAGCGCCAATCATCAGGCTCAGAATGACGAACCACGTCAGCCTTCGCCGGTCGGATACGATGCACAGACTCAGTCGCGCGTGTTCCTGAATTTGAGTCATCGACGGGCGGATTTCACCGGGCCAACGCGTCTGGTCTGCTAGCAAGTCCCTTCATATTAGGTGACGCGGGCGGGGAGGGAAAGTCACTGCCGCCCAAGTTTTAACGCGACGGCGGACGACCGGCGGACTGAGAACGAGCTCGATGCGGAAACTGGGTGGAATACGCCACAGTCGTGAGATTTTCTCCACCACCACTCAACCCCGGCTCGACGATAAGCGGTGTCATGCTATGTCGTGTTGACACGTCTCAAGGCCCCCGGCTATAAGCATCCCCTCAATCCCCTTGAGCGCGCGGCACGCGAGCGCGCGTGGCCTCTCGGCACTGAAACGGTCAGGATCATGCCTCTATCGACTTCCGCACCGGCTCCCCTTGCCATCCAACCCACCGCGGTCTCGAAGCTGCTGGGCGCGGCGACTTATTTCATCATTCGGCGGCGCATCTTTCTGTCGTTCGTGTTGTTCACGGTGCTGATTGCCGACGACGTATGGCGAGGAGTGCGCCCGCACGATGTGTTCGATCTGTATGATCCAGTGAGCGTGGCGGGCGTGCTTCTGGTGGTCATCGGTTTGGCGCTGCGGTCGTGGGCAGTTGGTATTTTGCGCAAGGACAAGGAATTGACCACCAACGGTCCCTACCGGTTGGTGCGCAACCCGCTGTACTTGGGCTCGTTCCTTATGATGTTTGGCTTTTGTGCGTTGATCAACGACCTGCGAAACTTCCTGTTCGTGCTCGGCCCGGTCTTGCTGTTGTACATCGTTAAGGTGCGCAACGAGGAGCGGTGGTTGTCAAAACTATTTCCCGCCCAGTTTGCTCAATATGCGCGCCAAACACCGCGCTTTCTGCCACGGCTTGCGCGCACCGACATGCTGGCTCAATGGAGCACCAGCCAATGGCTTCGGAGCCGCGAGTACCAGGCCGTGACGGCGGCACTGGTCGCACTGGTGGCCATCAAGGTCTGGCAAACACTGGGCTAGATCACCGCGGTTGACCCAGGACACGTACGCGCTGGATGCGATTGCTCACTCGCTACGTACTGGTGGAAGTCTTCCAGGTATTCCTGGTCACGCTGGTTTCGCTGACGCTGTTGATGGTCCTGGTGGGCGCTGTGCGCGAGGCCATCGTGCAGGGGTTGGGCATCACGCAGATCATTCAGCTTTTTCCCTATCTATTGCCAAACGCGCTGATGTTTGCCGTGCCCGGCACCATCTTGTTTTCGGTATCGAGCGTGTACGGGCGGATGTCTAGCTCGAATGAGATCGTGGCGCTCAAGAGTGCCGGCCTCAGCCCCATGGTGGTTGTGTGGCCCTCGCTGGCGTTGGCAGTGCTGTTGAGCTTCGCTACGGTCTGGCTCAACGACCTGGCAATGAACTGGGGCTTCAAGGGAATGCAGCGAGTCGTCATCGACGGTCTGGAAGACATTGCTTATGGCATGCTCCGTGCCGGTAAGTCTTATAGCACGCAAACGTTTTCGGTCGTGGTTCGCAAGGTCGAGGGGCGGACGCTGCTTTCGCCCCATTTCACACTGCAATCGGATTCAGGCCCAGTCGACATTCGTGCCGAAAGTGCCGAGCTGCGTTCCAATGCCGGCAGCGGCGTGCTGACCGTGATTCTCAAGGACGCCCAGGTCGAGACTCGGGGCCAGCACATCAGCTTTCCGGGCTACAGCGAACGCGAGATTCGCGTGAATCACGAGGCCAGCCACGACTCGTCGCCGGCGCACATGGCGCTGCGTGATATTCCAGGCGCCAAGCGCGAGCAATACGACGTCATTCGATCGACCGAACAGCGAATGGCCGCGCAAGCCGGCTTTCAGATGATGACGGGCGATTTTGAGGCCCTGGATTCCGGCGGCTGGAAGGACGAGGCGAACAATCTGCAACAGCAGAAGTTTCGGCTCTATCGCATGCAAACCGAGCCGCCTCGCCGCTGGGCCAACGGGTTTAGCTGCCTGTGCTTCGCGCTGGTCGGCACGACGATGGCCATTCGCCGCAGAAACGCCGACGCACTGACAAGCTTCTTCTTGTGCTTCCTGCCGATCCTGGTCGTCTACTATCCGCTATTGATCTGGGGCGTCGACCGGTCCAAGGCCGGCGCGATCACACCGTACGCCGTGTGGACCGCCAACGTGATCCTGATCGCGTGGGGCCTGTGGCTGCTGCGAAGGGTGATTCGATATTGAGGGCCGACTCGACGTGCGCTTTCGGGCATCGATCCGGATTTTCCGTGCCGGAACTTCCGAGCCTTTTAGAAGGCCGAGCCTGGAAAATACGGCATTCTGATCGGGGGGAAACGGAAATTGTGGCGGCCTTGTTCCGCTGCTGGACAGCAGATGAATGATAGAGGTGTACGTTCACTTGTTCATTTGCATTTTTTTTCGCGACCCCTGTTGCCTTCCCACGGCCTGGCGCCTCGAGTCCTGTGCCCAAAAAAATTCCCAAGCGCGCAGCAACGAGCGCTGCGCGGTTGGGCGTGAAAGAATCATTTACAAGAGGTTCGTGCGCTTTTTCGCGGCCTGTTTGGCGCGACGAGTCGCCCAAGCGTTCAGAGCCTTAGCCCTGGCAGCCTCGGGGGTAATTGCCCTAGCTGCCTGCCTGGCAATGGCAGACCGCGGTCGGGCGGAAAGCCTGGCAGCTCTTGCACCACCACCCAGGGGTGGACCAATCATCGCACCGATTGCCTGACAGCCCACCATCGCTGTCGGACGAGCATCGGCCGACATTGCTCCGCAGCGTGCCAAGGCTGCAATGCGAGCAGCACGCGATCGCCTAGCGACTTGCCGCTTGTTTGCCCCTGTTTGCGCTTTGATTTTCGCGGTCATATTCAAGTGGTGATTGGTGATTGGTGCCTGGTGATTGGTGCCTGCGGCCTCAAGCCTCACGCCGAGACTGCCCTACGTGCAGCACCGGGCGACGAGCTTGGCCACAGAACGTCAGCGAGGAACGCCCACAACCCGAAGCGTCAGCGAGGACTGCCACAACCAGCAGCTCTAAGAATCCTCGCTTACGCTTCGGGTTACTTATACCCACAGACCAGCACCGTCCCACAACACTCCCCAAACGGACCCAGTCCGATCGGCTTGTTTGCACTTTACAGAAAGCGCTGGCCTAATTTCAAGTAGATTTTTTTCACACGCCGGAGGGCGGAGACTGGAGGCTGGAACTCGGCACCGCGGTCTTCCGTTTCGTCCTACGGCCTACCGCCTGCAGCCTACAGGCTACGTTGCTGGCCGCTTGGGGAGGTCAGCCTCCAGGTGCTCGTACTTACCGAGATGCGCGCGCATCAGGCTTTTCCATAGCTTCCCGTGGTTCGGAGCGTGGTAGTGCAGAAGCTCATGGACGATGACATAGTCCTGAAGCTGTTTCCGGAGTTCCAGGAGGGAGGCGTCGAAGGTCAGTCGGCCGCTGGTCGAATACGACGCCCACTTCGTGGTCATTGGTCGCACCGAAATCGACGTCACCCGGGCATCGAGCTTTTCCGCCCAGTCGCGGACGCGTTCTTTGAACTTCACCTTGTACGAGATCGTCAGGGTCATGGTGGTGCACGGCTACTGCAATCGTGAGAACAGTCGAT
>CAZUPX010001005.1:0-2657 GCA_964622155.1 uncultured Planctomycetaceae bacterium
TTGAACGCCGCCGCATGCTCGGGACTGTCGGACAATTCGACGGCCGTCAGCAGGCTGTCCTGAAACTGGCCGAATCGCCGTTCCAAGAGCAGCGCCATATTGCGATCGGCCAATCGCACGAAGATCCGTTCGATCAGATAGCGATATACGACGTACGCCAGCGCCAAGGCGATGCCTGCTAGAATCGTAATCCGCATCGCCCGCGGGGGCTCGAACAGCCAATCGAGCGCCAAGGTGCCCCAAGCAAAGACGCCAAATAACACCATCACCGCGGCAATTCCATCGGCCCAGACATAAGCGCGGATTCTTCTGCGCAGCCGATCCAGCAGCGACTGGATGGTCGGATTCAACCGATCAGGCGCGGTTTTGAGTTCAGTTGCCATGTTTGCGAAGGCCGCGATATCTCACGCGAGTTTTGACAATCTGCGGATCAGCCACTCCAGGCACAGCGCGCCGCAGATCACGGCCAGCAGGCCGTCCGACCAGCGTCGCTCAAAATCAGGGTCGGTGATGCCCGCCAGGTAGGTCGTTTCGGTGCGGTCGTGAAGCTGCGCGGCCAACGGCGCGAGCCCGCGCGAGCCGAGCACGGCGTCGGCGCCGACGTAGTACGTGCCGCCGGTCCGCCTGGCAATCTCGGCCAGCAGGGCATCGTTGCGCTGCGGATTCTCGCGCTCCAAGTCGGGCACCTTCACCTGGATGCGGCGCGAGAGCTGTTCACTCGTCTCGGGCACGCCCAACTGCAAGTGATACGTCCCTTCTTGCAATGCGGTGAACTGCCCGACATACATGCCCTTGCGGGACGGATCGGCGGCTAATTGCAAGGCTTCGCTCGTGCTGTCGGGGCGTACGATCTCCATCCGCACGCTCGGCAGATCGAGGGGCTCGAACTGCGCATTGGTCAGTTGGGCACGCACCACCACGGTGCCGCCCAACAGGTAACGATCTCGCTCCACTAGCAACATTCCGCGGCTGGAACCCACCAGCAGGCGGCCCTGGGAGACATAACGCACAAGTTTCGTATAGAAGGTCTCAAAATAGTTGGCACTCACCGCCCGCAGGCGCCACATTTCGCCGCTGCCCAGATAAAACACGCGTCCCGCGCCATAAAACTGTCCGGCCATGTACACAGGCCGTTGATCGGGACTGCCGGCCTCGGGATCGGTATAGCGCGCGTAGACGGTGGCACCGGGCTTCGCGCCGCGGACGCCGTAGTAGCCGTACACACCGGAGAAGCTTGACCAGACCGAGCCGCTGGCCGGCGCGCTATCGGCCAGCCACAGAAACTCGGCTTCCATTCCTTCACGCGTAAAGTCCAGCGGCCAGGCCGAGGTCGAGCCGTAGCGCCCCTCTTCCATCAACGACAGCCGGCGATTGAACTCGACCGGATACAGCCCGCGAATTTTCGCCAATTTCGGGTCGCCCACCCAACGGTCCATCTGCACCGGTCCGGCGACAACAACGAGCCCGCCGGCTTTCTCGGCGACCCAGCGCTCCAGCAGATCGGACTGGTTGTCGTCCAACGATTTCCAATCGGGGTCGAAGGCGACGATGCAGTCGTACTCGAACAGTTCTTGCTGCGTGCTGGGGAAGACATTCAGAATCTTGTTGGCGTCCTGCGAGTTGCCTTCACCAGCCGATTGCAGCCAGACGTCGACCTCGACTTCTTTGTCGCGAAACAATTGATTGCGCAGAAAGATGTACTCGCGAGTCGGGCCGCTGGCGATCAAGAGCACCTTCGACTTGCGATCGACCACCTCGACGTCGACCTCTTGCGCGTCGTCGGTGGGATTGCTGTCCTCGGGGGGCGCCTTGATTCGGAGGCGATAGGTGCGGCGTCCCGTTTCATCCGGAGTGATCTGAAACTTCAGCGGCACGACCTCGCCCCGGCCGCCAAGCGTCACGCGGTCGGTCGCCTCGACCTTGCCCTCGTCCTGCCGGCCCTTCTCGCCGGACACGCGCGAAATCAGCTCCACCGCCACGCTGCGGTCGGATAGACCTTCGGCCTGCAAGTAGCCGGTGATCGGGAAGCTGTCGCCCGGATAAGCTCGCGCCGGCGCCACGAGATCGCCGACGCGGACATTGGCCGGACGCACGTCGGAGCCGATGCCGACGGTGTAGATTGGAATCCTGGCCTCGCGGGCCGCGGCAATCGCAGCCTGAGGATCGATGCCGGCGTTTTGTCCGCCGTCAGAGAAAAGCACGATCGCCGAAACCGGCGTGGTGCGCTCGTCTTCGATCAGTTGCCGCAACGAGGCGCCCAATCGCGATTCGGTGCCCTGCGGCGTCAAGGCCTGCTTCCAGTCCGCTGGCGGCTGGAGAGTTGTTCCTTTGGGTTTGTCGGCAGGCGGAGCGTCCGGGGCAGGCTTCGAATCACGTGCGGGCTTGTCGCTCAGCTTGCCCAATGAGGCGACCCGCGCCAGCTCGGTGTCGAACCGGCTGACGGTAACGTCGTGTTTCTCGCGCAGTTTCTCGATGAACTTGCCCGCGTCGAGAACGGCGGCGACCTGTTCGATGCGATTGGGCGAGGCGGGCACGGCAGTGGCCGTCAGATCGTGCAGGCCCATGCTCAAGCTGGTGTCGACCAGCACCACGGCTCGCGAGTTGTGGACCACTTTGCGCTCGGTCCGCTTCTCGGGATGCAGGTAGAACGCCAGCAG
>CAZUPX010001006.1:0-3932 GCA_964622155.1 uncultured Planctomycetaceae bacterium
CGGCAGCCCGGCCGTACATGGTATTGATCTCCGGAGCACAACCAGAAATTGCCGAACACGCTCCAGCCAAAACGACGGCACAGATGCTCCACAAGATTGTCGGTGAATTGGAGCCTCCTGGGAATTGTTCCGATCGGCCGCCGATCATGATGCCACCTGCGCGCCTGCGACCAGGCCCTCAAAATTGTCCAACTGGTTCCAGCAGGCCTCGAACCCGGCACGATCAAGCGATCTGCCGCCGAAAAAGACATCTTCAAAGGCCAGCGTCGTCTGTTCCAGCAGCCGCTTGATCGGTTGCCATTCGGACAGTTCGCGTAGATATTGCCGATTGGTCTTGCCCGCCCCCAATTGCACAAGCGCCGAGCGATCGAGTTGAACCAGCTCATAACTGAACAGGTAAATAATCGCCTCGGCATAGTTACCTTGTTCGTAGTGGCGTCGCGCCTGGCCCAATAGATCATCTCGCGAGCGCTGAGCCAGAAACGGCAGCGCCTCGACCCAATCGGCTGCCAGCGAAGGATTCGCCACGTTGCTTGCCTTGTCGGCCAGGGCACGATTGCGAGCGGAGATGTGGCGCACGATCCACCAGGTCAAAATCCCCAGCGCCGCGACAATCAAGAAGACAATAATCCAGAACAGCGGCTTGAACAGCCAGCCCAGATCGTAGCGCGATGGTACGTGGACCTGCACCGGCTGCAGGACGTCCTTGTCCGCGTCGTACCACGGAATGCGACCCCGGTCGGCCAGTGCCTTACGCCCAGCGGCAATGGCTTCTTCGCGATCTTCCGTATCGATCGGCGCGTGCCAGGCCGCTGTCGACGTACTAATCCGGGGCGTAAGCGAGGCATTTTGAGCAGAGGATTGGCAGGAGGGAAATCCCTCGCTTGCCAACGTTTTGTAAGTTCTGTCGAGAGGTGTTTCATCAACGCCGAAGGCGTTTAACAAGAAAGCCCAGGGCAACGCCCTGGGTAACATGGAGCCCAAAATGCCGGCAGCCCTGTAAGGGCGAAACAGCGGATGTTTCGCCCTTACAGGGCTGCCATGGTGAAGCGGGCCCTTAATTCCCAGGGCGTTGCCCTGGGCTGACATGTTGCACGCCTTCGGCCTTGGCAAGACTCGCCAGCACGTGCATAACGTTGTTCCGCGTCGGGTTAGTATCGGACGAGGTCCGAGTAGGGCTATGGACGGCAACAGCACCACAAGAGCAAACAGCTTCATCATGCCACTTGCCTCGCCAGGTGCTCACGCTCGGCGCGCAGAAACAGTTCGACCTCCCAGCCTTCGTGACGGATGCGCTGGTCGAGGTAATTCAAGAATCGCACAACGGTGAAGAAGACCGCCACCAGCCAAAGGGCAACTTGTACCTCGATCAACTGAACGGCAAGCTCAGTCTCCATGCCAAACAGATTCTCCAACAAGAACGCCTCGGTCAGGTAGACCGCTATAACCAATAGCGCAGCGACGCTCAAGGCGCCAAGCGCTTGCGCCATGAACTCGCTCGACGCGCCGCGATGCAAAAGCTGAACGCGTTTGAGGGTCGACATCTGACCCGGTTCGCCGCGCAATGGGTTTCGCTCGAGCAGCACGACCTCGCCCATGTAAGGCCACAGGCCAAATGGCACGATCCACGTGATGATCCCCGGAATCAGCACCAGCCGCGTTAACACGCCCAGCAGAAGCACTTGCGGCAGGCACGTCCAAAACTCGCGCGCGATCTGGGCCGGCCGCGGCCGTTCGACGAATAGCGCTTGGCCCAGATACAAGGTGACCAGTGCCGTGGCCAGCGGGGCCTCGATCATCACCAGCATTACCAGCCAATAGCCTGCCGTCGAGAACGCGTCCTCTTGAAACTCGTCGACGAGTACCGACCCGACCAGTGCGTCGTTGACTAGCGCCAACGGCACAATTCCCACGAGGGCGCACACTGCTAGCGGCACGACATTCCGCGCCAACACGTGCAGTGCCAGATCGAGATTATCGCTCCAGGTACGTTCGTGAATGGCAATCCGGGCTTGATCGAGTTGCATGCGACTTGCCGTTGGCTTGACTCAGGAACGCGTAAACGACGTCAGGTGCGCCTCATTCTGGGCAACAATCCCAACCCGACCAGGTACAAGAGCATCAAGAGCGTACTGGCGATCGCCGCCGCAACTTTCAACTCGTAGGGCGCCTCTGACGGCGACAGAAATCCTTCCAACATGGCGGCCAGGCAAAACAGCACGCCGGACGCGGCCATCACGGGCGTGGCCTCGCGCGTGGCGCGGCTCAACGAGGCCAGCCGCGACAATCCGCCGGTAGCCACCAGCGAAAAACCCAGCCGCATGCCCGCCGCCGAGGCCAACACGATCGCCGTCAGCTCGAACGGTCCGTGCGCGGTGACGAAGTGCACGAAATTCGTTCGTTCTGACGTGGTCAGCATGAAGCCGAACGCCGCTCCCAGTTGAATGGCGTTCGAGACGGTTACGAACAGCCCGCCGATTCCCAGCAGCAGCCCGGCGGCGAAGCATCGCAGCCCGATGCCCACGTTGTGCAGCACGTAGAACGCGGTGGCGGCGCCGTTGAGACCACCCGATTCGCGCTGGACCGGCTTGGAAAACTGGTCCTGCATGGCGGCCATCGCCGCCTCGCCCAACACGTCGTCGCGGTACTTGTCCGACGAGTAGGCCAACCCCAGCGACGTGCCAAAAATCCCCCAGAACAGCACGAAAGCCAACCACACGAAGCGGTCGCGCACGAGCTTCTGCGGCAGCTCGACGAACATTTCGTGGCCCCACGTGCGCCAGCGAAACGTCTTGCTGCGATACAACTGGTTGTGCGCCCGGCCCACCAGGTCGTCGAGATAGCGGACCGTCTCTGGCGGAAGCTGATAGGCGTCGGCCAAAGCCAGGTCGCCGCATGCGCTGCGATACAAGCTGGCGAAGTGGCTGACGCCGGGGGCCTTCAGCGCGCGCTGGCCGCGGTGCTCCAGATCACGGCACAATTTCTCCAGCTCGTGCCACTGCTGACGCCGGCGCTCCAATAGTTGTGCGACTTTCATGTCTGTCCGGCCTCCATGAGCGCGGCGGCCCTCTCGGCTGTCTCGCCGTCGGCAGATCGATCGGCGATGAACGTGCGATAGTACAACGCGCACAACAGGATGTCGGGGTCGGTCGCGCGAGGCAACTGCCAGCGGACAATGAGCGGCTCGGCCAGCGTGCGCGCGATTTCATAGCGCCGCGCCGGCGAAAACAGTGCCCGCCGTGCCGCGTACACCGAAAGTGCGTGGGCCATCGCTCTCCGTGCGACGAACGACGCCGGCAACTCGCCGGCCACGCGCACCACTTCCGAACCTCGCAACGGCACCAGCTCGCGCAGCGTCGAGCGCCGCTCGACCACCACGATCGTGCTGGACGCCAGATCGCCCAGCCGCTGATAGCGACTGTTGATCGTCATCACCAGCAGGGCCAGCATGTATAGCGGAATCAGGCCGTCGCTCCCCAGCCCGACCAGGGGCATGGCGTCGACGTCGCGCAGCACATTCCGCAGGACTGCCTGCATGGCGTTAATCGGGCGGCCGTCGACCGACAATACTCGCAGGCCCATGATCCGCTTGCCGGGCGTCTGACCGTTCCAGAACGTCTCGAACAACCCGCCGTAAAACCAGGCCATGATGAACCACGCGATAAACAACACTCCGAACCCCCACCCCCCCGCCCCGATAATCCCAGCCGCGATCACCAGAAGGAAAAGCCCGATGAGCACAAGCGCGCGGATGACGCAATCGATCAAATACGCGGGCAGTCTCCGAAATGGCCCGGCCAGCACGTAGTGAAAAGCAATGTTCTCGGGCGTGACGATCTCGATGCGCGAATCGAGTTGACGGGGGGTTTTTGAGCTGGGCATTTCGCCATTATTCGCACGAGCGTTGCCGTTCGCAAGCGCCGGCGGATGCG
>CAZUPX010001007.1:0-7085 GCA_964622155.1 uncultured Planctomycetaceae bacterium
GTGGTTCGTTCGCCTGCCAGTCGCGAGGCGATGTGTTCTAACATGGAGGCGTCCGGCGCCGTGTTTGGCTGTGGCGCTGGCGGACAATTCTGGTTCGCAGGCGCGCCAGCGGCCCCCGACGCACTGTTGGTCCTGTGTCTCTTGCTGAGGGTATTTAGTGAGTCGGATCAGGCGGTGTCCGAAGTTCTGGCTCAGGCGATGTAGTCGGGGGCTGCGACTGCGGCCTATTACCTGTCGGCACGACCGGCTGTATGCCGTTGACAGGCGCAAAAAGAAAGGGCGTCCGTGGCGGACGCCCTTGGTGACGTTGTTGCATTGGATGCTTGGCGCGACCGTTATTCCTTAAGCACCACGTAGCGCTTTCCGCCGGGAGTCTGCAGCTGCAGCATGATGCCATCCTTGAGCGATTCACCCTTGATTGCGGCCTTGAAGTCGGCGGTGTTCTTGACAGGCTTCTTGGCCACCTTCAAAACGACCATGCCTTCACGAATCCCCTCTTCATAAGCCGGCTTGTCCTGCTCAACTTTGGTGACCACCACGCCGGCGTCGCCCGCGACATTCAGCTCCTGGGCCTGTTCGGCGGTCAGGTTGGCGACTTCAAAGCCCAAGTCTTCCGCGTCGAAGGACTCCGAATCGCTGGGGCCGCGATCGGGGCGACCTTTCGTGGACTTGGCGGCGAAGTCTTTTGGAAGTGCCTTGGCGGTCACTTGCAGCGTGACCGTCTTGCCGCTTCGCAGCACTTCGACTTCCTGCTTGCTATCGAGCGGAACGCGCTCAACGAGCGCCTGTAGCTCACTGGGGCTGTTCACTTTCTGGCCGGCGAACTTCGTGACGATGTCGCCGTCCTGAAAGCCGGCCTCGGCGGCCGGAGTACGGGGATGCACTTCGTTGATCAGCACGCCTTCAGATGTTTGCGCGCCGAACTGCTTGGCCAGTTCCGGCGTCACTTGCGAGATGCTGACGCCGAGGTAGGCGCGTTCGACATTCCCCTTTTTGATCAACTGGCCAGTGACCCACTTAGCCACATTGGCAGGGATGGCAAATCCAATTCCCGAAAAGCTGCCGGTGTTGGTCGCAATGGCGGTGTTGATACCGATGACCTCACCGTGGAGGTCGACCAGCGGACCGCCGGAGTTGCCCGGATTGATGGCCGCGTCGGTTTGCAGGAACCGCGCCCGGAAGGGCAGCCGGCCATTTTGACCCGCGCCCCGGCCAAGCTCGCGGCCCATGCCGCTGATGATGCCCGCGCTGACTGTCTGCTCCAACTCGAAGGGATTTCCGATGGCGATCACCCAATCGCCGATCCGCATCTTGTCTGAGTCGCCCAGTTTGGCGGCGGGAAGCGTGCCGGCGCCGCGAATGCGAATGACCGCCAAATCGGTCTGCTCGTCGGTCTTGATGTCTTCGCCCTTGAACTCACGTCCGTCGGCCAGATGCACGATGACTTCATCGGCGCCGTCGACGACGTGGTTGTTGGTGAGTACGATGCCCGATGGATCAATGATCACGCCCGAGCCCATACCTTGCCGGGGTGTGTTCCTGGGGAACATGTCGCCCATGTCGTGGTCTTTGAAGAAATCTTCGAAGGGTGTGCCCTTGAACGGATTCTCGCCTTTGCCGCCCGAGCGGCTGCGAGCCACGGGTTGCGCCTTGGTCTTCGAGACGATCGTGACCACGCTGGGCATGGTCATTTCCGCGGCGCTGTGAAAGGCCTCCGAAAGTGCCTCGGCGTGACGCAGGTTGGCCGGGTTGACCTCTTTCTTGGGCTCCTGACCGACGACACCGGAGTGTTGCCAGACCAACGCCGACGCGAGGGACGCCACTACGGCAACCATCATCAGAGAGCGAGAGTGTTTGTAGAACGGGCTCGTGGACATTCGGGTCCTCCTTGCTGGTTTGCAAGATCGTTGAAGTCTGAATAAATAAACAGGGGGGCCTGTATGGCTCTCTTGTCCCCTACGCACTCGATTCGCCAGCGGTTCGCCGGACAAGGGTATTGCGTGGCTGATTGTAAGATCTTGGCTAGCTGTGGGTAATTATTTCCCGGCATCCACCACCCGCCGCAAGCCCAAAATGTCCTCGACACACGAGCGGAGAGAGCGGTCCGGATTGACAAAACTCTCTAACTTGGCTAGGGTTACGTTACAAGTCCGTAAGCATTCACGCCACCGCCAAGCCAGGGGCCTCTTTGTGACGTCGCGTACCGTCCGTGCTGTGTTAACGGACGCTCAAATCCCCGTATTGGAACGCTGCGAACACCGCATCGGCTACGTTTTTGCCGACAAATCGCTGCTGGTGGCGGCCCTGACGCACGCTTCCGGGGCCCATCACCGGCTGGCTTCCAACGAACGACTGGAGTTCCTGGGGGACGCCATTTTGGGGGCGGTTGTCTGCGAGCTCCTGTTCTGCCAGTACCCTGACTACCTGGAAGGCGACCTCACCAAGATCAAGTCGGTTGTCGTCAGCCGGCAGACCTGCGCCAAGATCAGCGAAGCTCTGGGTTTGCAAGAATTCCTCGTCTTGGGCAAGGGAATGACCACACACCCTAGCGTGCCGCCGTCGCTGCTGGCCGATGTGTTCGAATCGTTAGCGGCGGCCATTTACCTGGACGGGGGCGATAGCGCCGCCCGCGATTTCATCCAACGTTATATGGGCCCGGAAATCGAGCTGGCAGCCGCCGGCGAATTGGGGGGCAATTACAAGTCGCTGTTGCAGCAAATGGCGCAGCGCGAAAACGGCTCGACCCCCAACTACTTGTTGCTGGATGAAAAGGGCCCCGATCACAGCAAATGCTTCAAAATCTCGGCACAGATCGGCGGTCAGCGATTTCAGCCCGCCTGGGGACGCAACAAGAAGGAAGCCGAACAGCGAGCGGCTCGCAATGCTCTTGCGGAACTCAACGGCGAGAGCGTCCCCTTCCCGTCCGATTAACTCTGTAGCTGGCCTCTGCGAGGCCGGCCTGGTTAAGTCATGCTGTCGGCGCCACAGACCCTGGCTGAAGTGACTCCAAAAAAAACCAGGGGCACCCAAGGTGCGCTTGGGTGCCCCTTTCTCGTCGGTATCAACCGTCGAAGGCGCTACTTCTTCTTGGCCTTCTTCTTCTTGCCGGTCTTCGCTTTCTTGGCTTTCTTCTTCTTGGCCACGCTACGTCCTCCTAACTGAGTGCGACGCTCGAGCCGTTTGTTGCCGAGCTGGGGACGACAACACGCGACTCACAAACAGCGTCAATGACCAAACAACCTGTTTGGTTAATGGATCATCCTACGCGCCGGCCAGGAATCCGCAAGTACGAAATTCGCTTTTCGAGCACAAGATCGAAAAAAAGTTTTTCCGAACATGTCGCCTCGCATTCCGTATTCCGGGTGCCATGCTCACGAAGCGCGAGAGCATGCCCGCGCTCGCATAGACGTTTGCAATCGAACCTTCAATCGAATCGCCGCGCGCGCAACAGCAAACTATTGGTCACCACCGACACGCTCGATAGCGCCATCGCGGCGGCCGCGGCGACGGCGGGGAGTCGAATGCCAAACCACGGCACCAACGCGCCCGCGGCGACGGGTATCAGGACCACGTTGTACAAAAAGGCCCAGCCAAGATTCTGTCGAATGGTGGCCAGCGTTGCTCGCGAAAGCGCCAAAGCGCGTCCCACCGCGCGCAGGTCGTTTCCCGCGATCACGATGTCGGCGGCCTCGACCGCGATATCGGAGCCCGAGCCAATTGCGATTCCCAGGTCGGCCGCGGCCAAGGCCGGCGCGTCATTGATCCCGTCGCCGACCATGGCGACGATCTGGCCAGTGGCCCGCAACTCGGCGATGGTGGCTTGCTTGGCATCGGGCCGCACCTCGGCCCTCACTTGCTCGATGCCCACGTCACGAGCCACGCGTTCGGCGACCGATCGCATATCGCCCGAAAGCAGCATGACACGCAGGCCTTGAGCCTTCAGGCTAGAGATGGCCTCGCGGCTATGCGGCGCAACCTGGTCGGCCACCACCAACAGACCGAGATATTTTAGGTCTTGCGCCACCAACAGCGGCGATTGACCCCGCGCGATCATGCGCTCGATCTCGGCACTCTGACTCGTAAAGTCGACGCCGTGTGAGGACAGCAGGCGCTGGTTTCCCACCAGCAAAACGCCACTCGGACTGCGGGCCAAAACGCCCTCGCCCGGCACGACTTCCAAACCTTCAGTGGGAGGGAGAGTAAGTGCTCTGTCGCGCGCCGCCGCACGAATCGGCTCCGCCAACGGGTGAGCGCTAAGCTGTTCGACCGCCGCGCCGACGGCCAGCAGCTCGTCGGGCGAAACGCCCGCGACGGGTTTTACATCGACCAGCTCCGGTTTGCCCAACGTGACCGTCCCGGTCTTATCGAGCACGACCGTGGTCACGCGGCCGGCAACTTCCAGCGCATGCGCTTCCTTGATCAAGATGCCGAGCTCCGCGCCGCGACCACTGGCCACCAGAATCGCCGTGGGCGTAGCCAATCCCAGCGCGCAGGGACACGCCACGACTAGCACCGCCACCATGCACTCCAGACCGGCAAACCAATCCCGACCGATCGTACCCCAAGCCAACAGGGTCGCTGCCGCAATCACCAACACGACAGGCACGAAGCACGACACAACACGATCAGCCAGTCTTTGAATCTCGGTCTTCGACTCCTGGGCTCGACGTACCAGCTCGACGACTTGCGCCAGTGCGGTCTGTCCGGCCGGTCGCAGCACTTGCGCCGAGAGTGAACCCTGACCGTTGATTGTGCCGGCCAGAATCTCGCTGCCGGCGCTCTTCTCGACGGGAATCGATTCGCCGGTCAACCACGACTGGTCGACGCTTGACGTGCCCGAGCTGACGGTGGCATCGAGCGGAACTTTCTCGCCAGGCCGCACGACAATCGTCTCGCCGATGGCGACCTGGCTGGGCGGCACGGCGACCACGTGGCCATCGCGCTCGACGTTGGCCACCGGCGGCGCCAGGTCAAGCAGTTTGCGAATGGAGGCCGAGGCGCGGCCCTTGGCGCGCGCCTCGAGGTATTTGCCCAGCGTCATGAAAGTCAGGATAATGCCTGCGTCCATTAGCTCCATTCCGCCTTCGTGAGAATGGGTTGGGTGTTGGATGGCATCGACGAGGGCAAAAACTCCTGCTCCCCAAGCAGTGAGCGTGCCGATCGTGACTAACGTATCCATGTTCGTCGAGAGGTGTCGCGCGCGCCGCCAAGCCCCGACGTAGAATGGCCAGCCGACATAGAACTGCAGCGGCGTTCCGGCAACAAATGGAACCCAAGTCACAATCCAGGCTGGTGGCGCCGTCCAGGCGTTCCACCACACGACTAAGTGCAGCACCACGATCGGCGTCAGCAGAGCGACCGCCGCGAGCAACAACCGCCGCCAACCGGCCAGTTCGCGCTGGCCGCGAGCCGCCAGATCGGCCCCCGCCGTTTCCGTGGGCTCGGCCAGCGAAGCGTCGTAGCCCGATCGCTTGACCGCTTCGATCGCCGCGGCCAAGTTCGCGCGGCCCGGCTCAAACTCTACGGTGGCCTGATTCGTGGCCAGATTAGCCCGCGCGTCGCGCACGCTTGGCACGGTCTCAAGCGCCGACTCGACTCGTGCCACGCAACTGGCGCACGTCATCCCCTCGACGTTCAACAAGATCGCGTCTCGCTCGGCGGATGTTTGAGCGGGCGTGGGGACGGCCGACTCAGCTTGTCGTGTCGCCGGGGGCATCGATGAAGTAGACGACCCGGTTCCGACAGCCGCCGGCACGCTGTAACCAGCAACCGTAATCGCGGCAGTTAACGCCTCGCGAGTCACTCGACCGTCGTCGACGTCGACCACCGCTCTCCGCTCGGGCAAGCTCACCGTGGCCGACTGTACGCCCGGCACTTTTTCGAGCGCGCCCTTCACCGTGCGAACGCAGTGCTCGCAGGTCATGCCCTCGACTGGAAGCTCGATCCGACTCATCGTTTTCCTCCGCCACAAGTATATCGGCGCCTGCACCGGCAGCGACATGGCGGCGAAAAGCGCACAACGGCGATTGGCACGGGAGCCCGCAGGCCGTACGCTTTAGGCCACCGGAACAAGCATCATTCCATCGTGCTCGTCTTTCTTACTATCCCCGTCCCCCGTAACCTGTCCCCTCCACATGCAGGCAGAAGTTATCTCCATCGGCGACGAACTCACTAGCGGTCAGCGGCTCGACACCAACAGCCAGTGGCTCAGCCAACGGTTGGGCGAGTTGGGGCTGGCGGTCATGTATCACACCACGGTCGCGGACGACCTGCGGGCCAATGTGGCGGTGTTCCGCGCGGCCGTCGATCGGGCCGACGTGATCGTGGCCAGCGGCGGCCTGGGACCGACGGCCGACGATCTGACGCGCGAGGCCATGGCACAGGTGTCGGGCCGCGAGCTGGTCCTGGACGAAGCGTCGCTCGAATACATTCGCGCGCTATTCGCGCGACACAAGCGCGACATGCCCGAGCGTAATCGTGTGCAGGCCATGTTCCCTGCCGGTAGCCGGATCATCGCCAACCCGAACGGCACCGCACCAGGCATTTGGCAAGAAGTACCACGAAGCGGTGGCGGAGTCTGCCACGTGTTCGCCCTGCCGGGCGTGCCTGCCGAGATGTTCGAGATGTTTCAGCAAAGTGTCGCGCCGGCCATCGCCGGAATGACGGGCGCGCCTCGCGTCATTCGCCACCGCCGCATCAAGTGCTTCGGCGCCGGTGAGAGCCATGTCGAGGCCATGCTGCCCGACTTGATCCGCCGCGGGCGCGAGCCCTCGGTCGGCATCACCGTTCACGCCGCCACGATCACGCTGCGGATCACGGCCGCCGGCTCGACCGCCGAAGAATGTTATGCCGCCATGGAGCCCACCGTGGCCACGATTCGCCAGTGCCTGGGTTCGCTCGTCTTCGGCGAGGAAGACGACGAGTTGGAAAACGCCGTCGTGCGACTGCTGGCCGAGAAAAACGCGACGCTGGCGACCATCGAGATCGGCACCGGCGGAGCGCTCGCCGAATCGCTGAGCCGCGCAGCCGGCCACGACGAGCACTACCTGGGCGGCGAAGTCATCCACGGCACGCGGATGCTGGCC
>CAZUPX010001008.1:0-1500 GCA_964622155.1 uncultured Planctomycetaceae bacterium
GTCGAGAATTTCCTCCTGGGTTTTCGTGTCGCAACAGGCCTTGCCCTCGTTGCAGCACTGCTTGCCCTGGGCACAGCACTTCGGTGCGTTGGTGCAGCAAGCCTTAGCGTCTTTGCAACATGCCATAGCCTTCTCGCAGCAGCCGGGCTTCTTGGCTGCGGCGCAGCAGGCCTTGTCAGCCTTGCAACAGGCCAGCTTGGCCTCGCAACAATTCTTGTCGGAAGCCGCGGCGGTCCAACCAGCCGCGGCAATCAAACTGCCGGCCGCCAACAACAAAGCGGCGGTCGTCATATGGGCTTTCGTAAACATGAGAATCTCCAAAGTTCGTGATCTGACGGAAACCGAATACGACGTTGCACGCGCATCTCGATTAACAGCGCCACGAGCAATGGAGAATTTGCTTCGAGCGGCCTTCAGGAAATATCACACGCGCGGAAACACCATCAAGCGGGTCGCGATCGACTGGCTCGAACGGGGAGTCGAACGTCGCGCTGGGGTGTCCGTCGAAGGCGGGCTTTTCGCCGCTCACGGTAAAGGGCCGGGCGTCGCAGCAAGTGCCCTTGCATGGAATCGCCGGAGGCTGGGGTGAACTTCGCACAGGATTCTGGCCGGCGCGGTCGTGTGAGCAACAACCATGCTCCACGGCCGTATGGACGCCCTTGTCTGGCAGCGTGGCGGTCCGGCAGCCGGCCGCGAATTGCCGGCAGGGCACCACGGGCCATGCCGCCAGGGCCACACTGGCCCATATCAGATTAGAGCGTAGCCGGCTCATCGTACGGTTTAGTACGAAAGGCGACTTCCGTTTGTTCAGCCTGGCTGGATTTCGCCCGATTTGGCGGGGTTTTCAGGTCCGTCAGCTTCAAGAAATCGACACGAAGGAACCGCCTGCAACTCGACTACCGGAAGTCTATTCGCGCGCGTCAGGGTGACGGCGTGGGAATCCTCCCGTTCCATCACCACGCGCCATTGCAGGCACTCGATGAGCGTGTCCCATTCGCTGAACGAGCCACCGACCGCTGAGATTTCGGGTCGGCCGCCTGACTGGCGAGCCGTCGACTTGATGATCTCGTCGACCAGGCGAGAGAGCAGCTCGGAGGCCGACTCTTCGCGCGGTCCGCTAAGAATCACGACCAACGCGATGTCGCGGCGCTGCGGATGATCGCGCACGCTGGCCAACAGCGTTCGTATCTGCAATTCGACCAGGTCGACACTTTGGCTCCAGTCGGGGAATGCCACCAGGTTAATTTTGCGGAGCCGCGCGGCGAAGCGCATGGCCAGGCATCGCGCATCGCGGACCCTGTCGTACATCGCCTCATATTGCTCGGGATGAACCAGCGACAAGCCGGGGCTCTCGCCGGAATGCGCGAAGGCCTCGGCCAACCGCGGATAGTTCGCCAGCCGCTTTCGGTCAACGAAGAACAGCATGTTCTGACGATAGAACCATGCGATGTTCGTGTTGTTCCAGAGTACCCTGCGCAGGCAGTCGACGACGACATAATC
>CAZUPX010001009.1:0-1827 GCA_964622155.1 uncultured Planctomycetaceae bacterium
CGTCGTCGTTCCACTGGCGGTCTCGCAAATTGCGCTGTGGAGCTGGGTCGCCCGCGTGCACCAAGACCCGTCCGGCGCTTATCTTGATTTGTCGGCGCTGGGCGAGTGGGGTGCGGCACTGGCCGAACTGCTCGACCGCCATCTGTCGGGACTGGTCGAGCAGTCGACCGAGGTATGGTTTCTACTCGCGGGCGGCACAGTGCTGGCCCTATTGGGCCTGGCTGACGACGCACGCAAGCTCGATTGGCGCTTCCGTCTGATCATCGAGGTGCTCGTGGCGTCGGCCGTCGTGTTCGGTCGCGGGTGGAAGCTGACGCTGTTTCTCGATTGGCCGCTGGCGACGGGAATCATCAGCGTGCTGTGGATCGTGGGCCTGATCAACGCGTTCAATTTTCTGGACAACATGGACGGCCTCTCAGCGGGCGTCGCCGCCATCGCCGCCGCG
The DNA here is from genome assembly GCA_964622155.1 of uncultured Planctomycetaceae bacterium. Classification (GTDB taxonomy): domain Bacteria; phylum Planctomycetota; class Planctomycetia; order Pirellulales; family PALSA-1355; genus CAZUPX01. Next base: position 446 of record CAZUPX010001009.1, read on the forward strand.
TTACTGGGCGTGGTCATGTTGATGACGCCGGAGGGTGCCAGCGGCCAACCGCAATTGTTCGTGGCCGGGTTTTTATTTCTGGTGGTTGGAGCCCTTGTCGGTTTTTTGTTCCACAACCGTCCGCCGGCGCGAATCTTCATGGGCGATGCCGGCAGCTACTTTGTGGGGTACCTGTTGGCGGTGATGACGATTCTGGCTACTTTCTCCGACGCCGGTTTGCCGCGACACGCAGTGCTGGCGCCTTTGTGTATTTTGGCCGTGCCTCTGTATGATACATTTTCAGTCGTTTGGATTCGGCTGCGTGCGGGACGAAGCCCCTTCGAGGGAGACACCAATCACTTTTCGCACCGGTTGGTAACCCTCGGCCTCTCGAAGACGCAGGCCGTGCTGACGATCTACTTGACCACGACAGCCTGCGGCCTGGGCGCGCTGGTACTCAACCAGGTGGACATCTTCGGCGCGGTCGTGGTGGTGTCTTCCATCGCCTGTCTGCTGGCGGTGATTGCGATTTTGGAAACGACGGCTCGCCGGCGCATGCAGCCATAGCAAGGTCGCACGGCGTGCTGGCCGGTGTTTCGCGCGTTGGAACACGGTACAACCCGGCCCCACTGAAAGCCTTCAAACTGCTTCGACTTGTTATCCAATGACGGCGCGACGCAAGACGGCCCACTTACAGCGAGTCGAGAAACCCGCCGTCGTAGCCCGCGAGTGGGTACGACCCGGGTTGCTGGCGGTGATGGCGGCCCTGTGCGTGGCACGCCCGCTGTTGCCAAGTGAAGGCGTGGCCTGGCTGGGCGACGGGCAACCGTTCAACTTCTTGTGGCTGTTGCTGACCGCCGCGTGGCTGTTGTGGGTTGCTGTGCGCGGCGTCGAGATCCGAACCTGGAGCACGGTCGACGTGGCGGTGGCCGTGCTCGTCGCACTCTGCGTCAGCGCCGCCATTGCCGGTTCGCGGCAGGGCAGCCCACGGTATGTGATGAACATGCTATGGGAGTGGGTCAGCTTGGGGCTGGTGTTCGTGCTTACCCGCCAACTTGTGCAAACCGCGGTCGAAACGCGCGCGCTGGTGGCCGTGATGGTCGCGTTGGCGGTCGCGTTGGCGGCCTACGGCTTTTACCAAGCCTTTGTCACATTGCCGGCCGACCGCGCGGCGTACGCCGAGAATCCCGACGAGCTCTTGCGGAGCATGGGACAGCGGCTTCCGCCGGGTTCGCCAGAGCGGCTTCGTTTCGAAAACCGCCTGGCCAGCACGGAGCCGCTGTCGACGTTCGCGCTGACCAATAGCCTGGCCGGATTCCTGGCGCCGTGGCTGGTGATCGCGCTTGGGATCGTCGTGGACATGGCCCTGAGTGGCTCGCAGTCCGCAATGGCGGACATGGGCC
>CAZUPX010001010.1:0-3265 GCA_964622155.1 uncultured Planctomycetaceae bacterium
CACACGCAAGTCGTAACCATCATGCGGAATAAGCTCCTGCACGTAAAGCACCGCTCCGAGTTGCACAAGCAAACTGAACGCGCGCTGGGCGATTCCCTCGTCGTCCAAGCGAGTCAACCCGCGCCCCTCGCCCCCGAATAACGGCTTCACGACGACGTGACGGCCCAATTGGTCGAACGCCCGCATGGCGTCGTCGACGGTCTGGCACACGACGGTTCGCGGCGTGCACAGCCCGCTGGCTGCCAGTTTGGCACTGGCCAGGTACTTGTCGACCGCCGCTTCGATCGCCCGCGCCGGATTGATGACAACCTTGCCCGCGGCTTCCAGACGGGCAAGCACGTCCATGCGAAACACGACTTGCTCGAGCGAGCCAGGGGGCATCGTCCGGACCAATATCGCATCGACGCCGGCCAGGTCACCGTCGCTTGTGAACTTGGGACCCGCAGGGTGCAGCTCGGCCGCGAGCTGGCGAAACGTGATCGGCGTAATCTCGTGCCTTCCGGCGGCAGCCCGCTGCAGGTCCTTCAAATACCAACTGTCGCGCGAACACAAGATCGAGATATGCATGGCCAGCTATGCCCCTGTTTCGCGAATGCCGAACGACTTCCGCAGCACGTCGCTTTGCGTGTGCCCAAATCGAAACGTGCGGCCCGTGTCAACGTTGGTGAACGTGACAACAGCGGGACTGAACAGGTGTGGGTCGATTTTGTAGAAGTCGCGGTTGTATCGTTCGAAGATGGCCGCGAACGGTTGGCCGTGATCCGGCGAGGCGCTGCTGGGCACGCGTGGGCCAACTTCCTCCAAACTCGCGTCGTCTCCGCGGACGCACAACGCCACCCGGCCGCCGTAGAGAATTGCGTCGTTGGTGCGTCCGATCGCGGCCAGGTCGTCGGCCGAAGCCGGCGGCAGAGGCGCGATACCCGATCCGCTCACCACACGATGCAGATCGAAGCCCAATTCGAACAGCTTGTGCATGGCCGTCTCAAGGCTGCGTGCGACCACTTGCACCGTGCCCGCCAGGCTGGCGGTCGGAGCCACCAGCAGCGTCAAGTTCTGGGGCGTCACGCGGCAAGCAACGGCGATATCCTGGCAAACAGCATCCGGTGGAAACTGACGGGTCTCTAAAACGCCGACCGCGACCTCGGACGTCTCGCGCAGGCCAATCGTGTCGAACAGCGCTTCTTTGCCGGCCGCGGCGCGCATGGGCCCTGAACCCATCGCAAAGAATTGCTCACCGGTTATTTGCCAACCGGCATATTGCGACGCCATGCAGGCGGCCAGCGGCTGATCAGTGGCCGTGCGCACGGCCCGACCGCCGCCGAATTCAGCCTCGGCCTCGACCAACTCGACTTTCCCCAGCCCGGCCAGGCAGATTTCGGCCAATCGGCGGCCGGCCTCAAGTCCGCCGCCGCCAGCGCGAATGCCACAGTCGACGATTCGAGTGCCGCAAGGGGTCGCGTGAATGTCGATTCCTAGCGCCGTTCCGTCATCGACGAAAAGGCGGACGAGTTCGGCGGCGCGCTGGTTCAAGTTCACGAGGACACCGGTTCGACGAGCCGCTGGACAATCGTTCGTCAGGATTCGCCGATCATCATGTCTCGTGCCTACGATGGGTGCAATGGCCGGTTTTGATATGGCCGACGCCGTGTGAGTGGTACGGAGAAATCGGCGATACTACAATGGTCGACAAGCGGCGTCGCCCAACAAGCGTGCCCCCCAACGCGGAAACGGAGAGAGCAGTGCCAAGCCTAACAGTTGAGAACTACGTCAAGGCGATCTTTCAGGTTTCCTTGACAGGCGACGGCCAGGCGGCCACGGGCCAATTGGCAAGCGCTCTGGGCGTCTCGCCCGGCACGGTGACCAGCATGCTCAAAACGCTTAGCGAGAGCAACCTGGTCACTTACACGCCGTACGAAGGCGTCCGGCTAACGCCATCAGGCAAGGCACTAGCCTTGCGGATTGTGCGACGACACCGGCTGATCGAGCTGTTCCTGGTCAAGACGTTGAGCTTGGCGTGGGACGAGGTGCACGAAGAGGCCGAGCACATGGAACACGCCGTGAGCGATCGGCTGGTGGATCGCATCGATGCGTTTCTGGGACGACCAGAAGTCGATCCGCACGGCGACCCCATACCGCGATCCGACGGCTCGTTCCACGTGCCAGACAGCCGCAGCCTGGCCGAGTGTGAGGTGGGCGACAAGTTTCGTCTGGCGCGCGTTGTCGACCAGTCGCCCGAGTTTCTGCGGTTCTTGAGCAGCTCGGGCTTGCCGCTGGGCGTCTCGGGTCACATCGTGGCCAAGGGGGACGAAGCCGGCATCGTCACCATCAACGTCGAGGGCCGCGAGACGACGCTCGGTCGCGCCGCTGCCGAGAAGATTCTGGTCACGGCCGGCAAGTGAGCATCCGGTTTCGACCATATTCCCGAAGTCAGTAAAATGGTTGACGCGCACTCGGGAAGTCCGCAGACCTCGCTGACGCTTCGGGTTGGGATGACCGCGTGACGCGACGCATCAGCGAGGAGATGTTCCCAACCCGACGCATAAGCGAGGACAAGCCACACAATCCGCACGATACCTTATGGACGACCCGATCGCATTCTTCCTGACATGGCCCACCTATGGCGCCTGGCTCCCGGGCGATTCGCGCGGCTGGGTCGAGTATCGCCGCGGCTGGCAGCTTCCGGACCCGATCAAGTTGCTCGAAGCTCGGGCGAAGATGATGGAAGACGCCTGTTCGTTGTCACTTTCCCAACGACAGATCGTCGAAACACAAGTTGCCGAAACGTGCACGTGTCGAGGCTGGGTACTCCACGCAATCAACTGCCGATCCAATCATATGCACGTGGTCATTGGCGCTGCCGGCACGACCCCCAAGAAAATCCGCATCGACCTCAAGGCCTGGTGTACCCGTCGACTGAAGGAACGATCGAATCCAACGCGCGAGAATTGGTGGGCTGAACGAGGGAGTCAGCGCTTCGTGTTCGACGAAGAGAGCCTCTCGACCGTCATCCAGTACGTCACCGAAGCGCAAGACCGCAAACACCTCGACCAACAACCCGAAGCGTAAGCGAGGAACAATCCCAACCCGAAGCATAAGCGAGGTGGCTAATCCCAGCCCGAAGCATAACAACATTATGCAAGTGCTATCGGGGGTGGAAAAAAACGAGTTCGCGCTCCACCTTGTAGGTATGGGCAACTTACAAGGAGCTGAATCATGGAACGCGAACTCTGGATGTTACTGTATGGCATGGCCACGAAATTGGACA
>CAZUPX010001011.1:0-2094 GCA_964622155.1 uncultured Planctomycetaceae bacterium
CTAGAGGAATCCCTCGCTTGCGAGTCGGGTTGGTGTGAGGCAACAGAGGAATCCCTCCCCGGCGCGCCGGGGTCGGGTTGGTATGAGGCAAAAGCACCTATGCGATTCTTTCTAGCCGGCATTATGCAAGGGTCGCACCTGGCGGCGACGATCCACAATCAGGACTATCGCGCGCGGATCAAGCAATTGCTGGCCGAGCATTTTCCGGGGGCCGAGATTTACGACCCGCTGGCAGATCATAGTGATTCCCTGTCATACGACGATGAACGCGGCCGCGGCGTGTTCTTTCACCACAATCGGTTGTGCCGCGAGGTGGACGTGGTGCTGGCGTTTGTGCCCGAGGCGTCGATGGGCACCGCTATCGAGATGTGGGAAGCGTATCAGCACGGCAAGGCCGTGATCGCCATCAGTCCGATGAAGCACAACTGGGCCGTCAAATTCTTGAGCCACGAGTTGTACGCTGACATCGAAGAGCTGGAAGACGCCCTGGTGAGCGGGCGGCTGGCGGCAAGGCTGAAGGACAGTAGGGGCCAGGGGCCAGGGGTCGGGGGTCAGTGAAGAGCAGTGGGGTCCTGTTCCTCGTCCCTGACCTCTGACCCCCGACCTCTGACCTTCAGCCCCTACACGTCACTCCATCGACTTGAGCATCGCCAACACCTTTTCCTTTGTGAAGCTGGCCACGCGAGCTTTGAAGATCAGAATGGCCGGGCCTTCGTCGCCTTTGAACTGGCCGACGACCTCCCAGTATTCTTCCTGCGATTCCTGGCCGACACCCCGTGAGATCGTGAAGTGGGCGACCTCGCCGTTGATCTTTGCGTCGAGAGTTTCAGTTTCGCGAACTTCCAGTTCTTCGTCATTGTCGCGCTGCATGGAGGTGCGCAACTGGGTCTCCAGGTTGTGCCGGTCGCCGAACGACTGGTTGATCTGCCCGATGATCAGGTGATCCTTTCGATCCTTGTCGGAATGCAGTGTGCCTTTCGTGACCGGACCGACGAAAGGCAAATTCACATTCAGGCCCAGCACGGGTTGCAGCTCTTCGGGAACGTCGATGGTCACGATCTCTTCGGTGAGGTCGAAAATCTGCTTCGGGTCCTCCGTCGTCGACTCCTTGGCGACCTTGACGATTGCGTAGCTTCCAAAACCGACAACTCCGCAGCACAGCACCACCAACAGGCCGCAGCCGATGCCCAGGCCCAATAGCACTTTGCCGGTGCCGCTCATGCCGGACCGCTGGGGAACGTCGTAGGGGTTGATCGGCGGCGGTACATTCGACGGCTGAGACATGAGTAGGGGCTGGGGGTTAGGGGTTGGGGATTAGGGAGAAGAAGAAGGACGTGTTTCCGAAATAAAATGTGCCGCGGTTCACGGTCGCCGGGCCGCCTCATTCTGGGGCGGTGGCCGGCTCGTGTCAATTTCGATGATCGTGGCCGTTTGCATATAATGGATCACGATGCTTCATCTTATCGAGCCAAAGTGCCAGTCCGAAAAGCTCAAAGACTGGCTAGATCAACGGGGGCACGCGCGCTATCGCCTGCCCCAGATCCGCCATTGGTTATTCGCCGGACGGGCCGCCAGCTTGGACGACATGTCGGACCTGCCCAAGTCGCTGCGGGAAGAGCTAGCGGCCGATTTTCGACTTTGGACTTCACGAGTCGTGCAGCATAAGAAGTCGGACGACGGCACCGAAAAACTGCTCGTCGAGCTGCACGACGGACAGCAGATCGAGTGCGTGCTGCTGCGCGACGCCGCGCGGCGCACGATCTGCATCAGCACGCAGGTGGGTTGCGCGATGGGCTGCGTGTTCTGCGCCAGTGGCCTGGCCGGCGTGGCCCGAAATCTATCGGCCGGCGAGATCGTCGAGCAGATGTTGTTGTTGGATCGTTTGCTGCCCGAGCGCGAGCGGCTGAGCCACATCGTTGTTATGGGCATGGGCGAACCGTTGGCGAATGTCGACAATTTGCTGGCCGCCTTGGCCGAGGCCAGTTCGCCAACCGGTCTGGGAATCAGCGCGCGGCGGATCACGATATCGACCGTGGGCTTGCCCGCGGCAATCCACCGCCTGGCCGACGAGCACTGTCGCTACAACCTGGCCGT
>CAZUPX010001012.1:0-2857 GCA_964622155.1 uncultured Planctomycetaceae bacterium
CAACTGGTGCTGTTTCCCGAGTTGTCGCTGTCCGGGTTTATTCCCAATCATCCCATCGGCGATCACGAGGCCTGGCTGCGCGAGGCGCTGCGCGAGGCGCGGCAGGCAGCGGTGAGGCTCGACTCGTCGGCTGTCGAAGCCCTGCGGGCGATTGCCCGGCAGCACAATGTCTTGCTCAGCGTCGGTGTGCTGGAAGACGCGGGCAACGTCCTGTACAACGCCCAGCTCCTGGTCGGCCGCGACGGGCTTGTCGCAGTGTGGCGAAAAATGCACGTGCCGATGTTCGAGATGCCGTTTTACAACCCGGGGCCGGCGGTGCATGTCGTCGATACACCGCTGGGGCGGATCGGGGCAAACATCTGCTTTGACGTGTTGATTCCTGAGTCAACCCGGCTGTTGGCAGTCGAAAACGTCGAGATCGTGCTCATGCCATTTGCCGCCGATCCCTCGCCGCGAACGCCGCAAGGCTGGGCCGCCTGGGCCGGTCCGGCGATCCGGGCCCGCTGCCAGGAAAACGGTATTTTTGGCGTGGCCTGCAACTATGTCGGGCAGGTCGAATGTGCCGGCGCTCAGCAGGACTTTCCCGGCGGCGGCGTGATCGTTTCGCCACGAGGGGAGTCGATTGCCGAATGGACTTGTCCGGCTGAGCAGAGCGGACTGCTGGTGGCAACTCTCAAAGCCGCCGAGCTTGAGCAGGCACGCTCGGAGCCGGAGTATCTATATCGCTTTCGCCGGCCCGAACTCTACGGCCCTCTGGCTGATCCGCCACAGCCCTAATCGGCACATCCGGCGCACTCGCACCTTCAATGCAGGCTGGCATTTGCGCGCAGCCGGCAAGAACTGCTGTTTGCCGCAAATGCTCTGCCTGCGATAATTGAATGGTGAGAAACTGGGCAGAGTTTGGAGGCTGTGAAATGTTTGACGGCGCACGCGCATTCGCGCGGCCAGCGGTGTTGTTCTGTCTATTCCTGGCGACCTGGTCAGTCATTTCCCGCGTTTCCCGAGGCGACGAGCCTCCCAAGGCCGCGACCGAGCGGCTGGCTGTGCGGCTAAGCGACCCCGAGCTGGCTGAGTTTGTCGACGCCCAGCGGCTGGCCCGTGGGGTGACGATCTACCGCGACGCGTACGGCGTGCCTCACATTCACGGCCAAACCAACGAGCACGTGATTTTCGGCTTCGCTTACGCCCAGGCCGAGGACTATTTCTGGCAGGTTGAAGATACCTACATCTTAAGCCTTGGCCGGTACAGCGAAGTTCACGGCATGCGGGGGCTCAACTCGGACTTGTTGAACCGGGCCTTTGAAGTCGTGCCCAATTCGCAGGCTGGCTACCAGCGACTCGAGCCGGACATGCAGGCCATCTGCGCCGCGTTTGCCAAGGGATTGAACTACTACCTGGCGACTCATCCAGAGACGAAGCCCCGGCTGATTACGCATTTCGAGCCCTGGCATGTGGTGGCTTACGGCCATCAGGTGATGCTCGAGCTGTGTTTCCGCTATACGCGGCTGTCGCACAACTATCTGCCGCGGACGCACGATCTGATCTGGAATGCGGCTGGCAGCAACGGCTGGGCCATCGCGCCCAGCCGCACCGCCTCGGGCCACGCAATGCTATTTGTCAATCCGCACCTGCCGTGGTTTGGCTTCTCACAAATGTATGAGGCCCATCTGCGCAGCGACGAGGGTTGGTCGTTCAGCGGGGCCACGACGTTTGGCAATTGCATGCCCACCTTGGGACACAACGAACATCTAGGCTGGACGTTCACCACCAACGAGCCCGACATCGCCGACGTGTGGCGCGAAACATTCGACGATCCCCAGCATCCGCTACGCTATCGCTCCGGCGACGGCTATCGCGATGCCACCGAGTGGACCGAGACGATCAAGATTCGCAACGGCACGGAGCTGAAAGACCGCGTCGTCAAGCTCCGCAAGACGCACCACGGCCCGGTCGTCGTCAAGCAGGATGCCCAGCACTATTTGACCGCTCGGGTGGCCGGACAAGACCGCGCCTCGATGCTGCGGCAGCAACTGGCGCTGGTACGTGCCAAGAACTTTGACCAGTTCAAAGCGGGTTTGGCCATGCAGCAGTTTCCGATCATGAACGTGATTTACGCCGACCAGGCCGGCAACATCTTCTACCTGTACAACGGCCGCGTGCCCAAGCGCGATCCGCAGTTCAATTGGAGCCTGCCCGTCGACGGCGCCGACCCGCGCACCGAGTGGAACGGCATCCACACGCTCGACGAGATGCCGCAACTGCTCAATCCGGCGGCGGGCTACGTGCAAAACTGCAATTCGAGCCCCTTTACAACCTGCGAAGAGGGTTGCCTCGATCGCTCGAAGTTTCCCGCGTACATGGTTGAAGACGCGGACGACGATAAGCGGCGCGCCAAAATCTCGCGCCAGCTCTTGAGCGCCATGAAGTCGGTGACGTTCGACGACGTCCAGACGGCCGTCTTCGATACCACGCTCTACTGGGCCCAGGAAGAGCTGCCCAAGTACGCACGAGCCTTGGAAACACTTAAACAGACCGACGCCGCGTTAGCGCAGCGAGTGGAGCCCTACTTGTCGCACCTGCTGGACTGGGACTATCGGGTGTCGGCCGAATCAACCCAGGCCACGCTGTGCCAGGCCTGGTACGAGGAGCTGTACGGCGCGATGAGTTATCCCGGTGAGACATTGCTGCACCCGTACGCGGGCGACGTCAAGCTGCAGCTCGAGGCGCTGGTGAAGGTGGCTGAGAAACTGCAAACGCGGCACGGCAAATGGCAAATCCCCTGGTCCGAATTGTTTCGCATGCAACGCCGCTCGAACATGGTTGACCTGGCTGAAGTCTCGTTCGACGACCGGCTGCC
>CAZUPX010001013.1:0-2442 GCA_964622155.1 uncultured Planctomycetaceae bacterium
TGCTGACCGCGCTGCCGTCGCACTTCTACCTGGCGGCAACCCAGGCCGACATGGACCTGTTTTGGGTTCGCACCTGGCTGGCTGGCGGAACGGTTGCGGCTTGCATCACGGCCGCGCTGGCCACCGTCGTGCCGATGGTGCTCGGCCTGCGAGCCTTTCGCCGCTTGGAGTTCTAGCGGCCGCCCGAGTCAGTCACCCTGGCGCCGGCCCCAGACCGCCTACAGCACAGCTTGGCGTTATGCGCGCGCTACGGCGTCGCCCCGCGCAATTTGGCAGCGACCTGGCGATACCGCTTGCGCGCTTCGGCCGCGATCCAACCGAGATAAAGATTCCCGCCCAGAGAGCAACACAACAGCACCATGGCGACGGAAAACGGCAACCAAGGCCGATTGGGCTCAGTCGCGCCGGGCGCCGAGTCGAGCGCCGGCTTCTCGGTGTTGTGTGCCTCGACGGGCGCGAGGTGCGCGGCCGGTTGAGCGTCGACCAGCGGCTTCACTTCAGCGCCGGCCGGCAGCACGGCCGGCGGCTCCACTCCGTGTTTCGAGGTCTGAGCCGTGTGGGCGTCGGTCGGACTCTTGGATGGATCTTTCGCTGGGTCGGCCGCCGTGGGTTGAGCCGTACCGGCAATACTCTTGTCGGCCGTCGCGTGTGGAATGACATCGTCGCCAGGTGGTGGAGTGGCGGCAGTCTTCGATGGGTGCTCCTCGGACGCGGCAACGCTGGGCGGCTGACCGTCGATGCGCGCCAGCCGGCCCGTGCCAATCGTGACCCGATAGCGGCGGATGTTGAGCTGTGGCGGCACATCGCTGATGATGTCGTTGCCCTGCTTGAGCACGTCGAGCAACTGTGGCTCGAGCTGAATGGTGTATTCGTGGCCGCCCTCGGCCAAAGGTTGCCAGCCAGCTTCGACGCCCAATGTGGCGGCGGCCGCAAGGATCAAAAGCGGATTCATAGCAGGTCCCCTCTTAGACGTAAGCGTTCGAGTCGCGGCGCGAAACGTCAAAGTGCGCGCGCTCGCGTGTCCATCCAGTGATATCCTAGCCCCGTCTGCCCTGGCAGGTAAACCCGGCTGCCAGCAGACAACGTCGCGCGCGGATAAAATAAACAGGGCGACTTCGACTCTGTTGGGCATGTGTCGAGGGTCAATTCGTCTTGTGTCAGCATGCAGAAAAAGGGCACAATAGCCAACCCAATCGGTCCGTGGCCCCCCTGAGAGATTGCAAGGCGTGCCGTCGAAACTTCGATCCTGGAAAAGCTGGCTGGTGGTGTCGGCCAAGGCCGCGTTGTTCGCGGCGTTGTGCTGGTTCATCTACACGGCCCTGGTGCGCGATCAGGCCAAGCTTCACGAGCTGGAATGGCACGTCGAGCCTGGTTGGCTGGTGGTTTCGGGAATTCTGTATCTGCTGGGCATGCTGCCGGCCGCCGTGTATTGGCAGCGCGTATTGGTGCATGCGGGCCAGTGCGTGGGTTTGGCCGAAGCCCTGCGCGCCTATTACGTCTCGCAACTGGGCAAGTATGTGCCCGGCAAGTGGGTGGTGATCCTGATCCGTCGCGTGCTGGTTTCTCGCAAGAGCACCGAGACCACAGTAGTGGCGGCGTCCGTGTTCTTTGAGACGCTCTCGATGCTGGCGGTCGGCTCGGCCGTATCGGCCATCGTGTTGCTCGGTTGGCATCGCAACCAGGTATTGCTGATCGCCACGGCGGTCGGTTCGTTCGTTCTGATGGGATTGCCGACCGTGCCGTCGGTGTTCGGCTGGCTCATCCATGCGCTGGGGGTGAGCAAGCTCAACCCAACGGCCGGCGCCAAGCTGAGCCGCATCGGTCTCCGGGCGATCGCGATCGGCTGGTCATCGATTGCCGTTGGCTGGCTCCTGCAAGGCATGAGCCTGTGGGCCGCGTTGCGCGCGTTGGGAGTCGTTTCGAGCGGACCGCTGGTCGATCTACCGTTGCACACCACGGCCGTTTCATTGGGCGTGGTGGCCGGTTTCTTATCGCAAATTCCCGGTGGGTTGGTGGTCCGCGAATGGGTTTCTGGCGAGTTATTGCGGTCGCACTATGGGGAGTCGGTGGCCCTGGTTTCGGCCATCATTCTGCGTCTCGTGTGGTTGGTGTCGGAGCTTGTGATTTCGATTATTCTATATGGTGCCGGCTGGCGCCGCGATCAAACCCGCCACGCCGTCGAGCAAGACTTCCGCGCCGCGAGCAACCACCCGCACGAAGCTTCGACACACTGACTTGAGGCGCAATCGAGGAATCTCTGCTGAGCGGACCTCGCTTTCGCAACAGGCTGTTATCGAAAGAATCCGCATGCTTTCCATCGTAATTCCCGTTTGCGACGAACGCGAAAGCTTGGAGAGCTTGCACGCCGAACTGACTGACGTCGCGCGTGCCAACCGATACGAGCTGGACATCGTGTTTGTCGACGACGGGTCGAAGGACGGC
>CAZUPX010001014.1:0-3541 GCA_964622155.1 uncultured Planctomycetaceae bacterium
GCCAGCCGATCGGGCGTGTTGATCAATTCGTACTGCAAGGTCACGCATCGCTCGGGCGTGCGCTCCGGCAGGGTCGCAAACTTTTCGGTCAGGCCGCGAAAGCCCAGTTCGCGAAACAGCTCGGCCAGAGCCTCACGATCGACGCCGTCGACTCGCGCTGCCTGCCAATCGACGTTGATCGGCACGTGCCGTTCCAGCCGTACCAGGTCGCGGCTCAGCAGCGCCTGATTGCGCATCGTGATCAGATTGTCCTTGCGTTTGCCCTTGGGCAATTCGTCGGCTCGAGCAAGCAGCTCGTCGAGCGTGTCGTACTTCTGCAGGTACTCGCCGGCAATTTTGGGGCCGATCAAAGGCACGCCTGGCACATTGTCTACCGAATCCCCCACGAGTGCCTGAAAATCGACAACCTGGTCGGGCCGAATACCCCAATCGGTCTTGAGCGCACTTGCGTCGTACATTTGGTCCTTGCGGACGTTGTAGACCTTCACGCGGTCGGTGATCAGTTGACGGCAATCCTTGTCGGCCGTCACCAGGTAACACTCTCCCTCGAGATCGTTGACGGTATGGGCCATCGTGGCCAACAGGTCGTCGGCCTCGTAGCCTTCGGACTCCAATATGGGCACGCGCAGTGCGGCCAGCAGCCGGCGGATGGGTTCGAATTGCGGAACCAGGTCGACGGGCATCTCGGCCCGATGTGCTTTGTAATCGTCGTACATCTCGTGCCGAAATGTCCGCTCCGGCCCGTCGAACGCCACCAGCAGATAGGTCGGCCTTTTCTCCTCGAGCAGGTACAGCATGTCGCGGCTGAAACCGAACACAGCCGACACCGGCTCTCCGCGCGGACTGGTCATCTCGGGCAGCGCGTGAAAAACCTGAAAGATGAGCGAATTAGCGTCCACGACCCACACCGTTTCGCCGCGCAGCGTTTGGGGAGCGTCGGCTCGAATGGTCTCGAGGTCACCTATCAGCTCAATCTCGTCGCGCGCGGGGGCCGTGCGTGGGTCGGCATCATTTTGCACGGCAGTCGCCAGTGCGGGCTCGTCGGGCATTCGATCCCGTTCCATTCCGGGGATCACGCCTTGGCGCATGGTTTTGGCCATGGATCGTGGGCCAGGAAACGGTGAGCGGGAGGGAGAAACGAGGAAGGGAACAACAACAATCCTAGGCCCTCAGCGCGCCAGGTGTCAAGCACGCTTTGCAAGCCACGCCGCTACCAATGTTTGAGGCGCGGTTGAAGCGTCCATGACGGATGCGGCTTACCGCCGGCGCCAGTAATTGCGAGCTACAGCTCCGCGAAATTCTTGAGCATCCGCAGCCCGTGCCGCTGGCTCTTTTCGGGGTGAAACTGCGTGGCCATCAGGTTGTCGCGCCAGATCATGGCGCAGAACGGCGCGGCATAGTTCGCCTCAGCGGCCACGATGGCCGGATCCCGGGGCACGACGTAATACGAGTGCACGAAATAAAAGTGCGTACCCTCGTCGAGGCCGGCCAACAACGGCGCACGCCGGCGGATCATGAGTTGATTCCAACCCATGTGTGGCACTTTATATTCGCTCGGAAGCTCGAACCGCACGCATTCGCCCGGCAGGATACCCAGGCCTTGATGGCGGCCGTTCTCGTATCCGACATCGAACAGCAATTGTAGACCCAGGCAGATGCCCAGAAACGGCTTGCCAGAGGCCACCGCATGGCGAATGGGCTCGATCAGATGGCGGCGCTCAAGTTCGGCCATCGCGTCGGCAAAGGCCCCCACGCCGGGCAGAACGACCTTGTCGGCCTTCCGCAGTTCATCGGGGTCGGATGTGATCGTGGCTTGATGTCCGACCTTTTCAAAGCCCTTTTGCACGCTCCGAAGGTTGCCCATCTGGTAGTCGATGATGGCAATCATGAAACGGCGGTTGCATGGGAAAGGCGGAGTGCGAAACGCGGAGCAGGCGAACCAAAAGACAGGGCCGGCGCCGATAGGGTTCGCCGCGGAGCCATTATAGCGCGCGACCAGCGACTGGCCTATCGGCTGGCGCCGCTCTTTTCCGGATAAACCACCAACTCGATGCGACTATTGCGCGCCTTGCCGGCGGCCGTCGCGTTCGAGACGACCGGATGGTTGCCGCCGTGACCGACGATGAACAGCCGTCCGCCGGGAATCTGGCCGCGGCTGACGATGTATTGATACATGGCCGTGGCCCGGGCCACCGAAAGCTGCTGATTGTCGAGCCCTTGCGGGCTGCGAACCAGGTCGCCATCGGTGTGACCTTCGATGCCAATGGTCTGTTCCGGATAAGTCCGCGCCAGTTCGACAGCTACCATGTCGACCAACGAACCGGCCACGGGTTGTAGCGTCGCGCTGTACGGTTGGAACAGCCGCGCCGCGGGCAACTCGACGCGCACGACGTCGCCGTCCTGCCGCACCTCGACTCCCGGCAGGTTGACCATCGGCAGGTTGCGGCCCAGGCTGTTGTTGGCCGTGATCTGTGCGCCGCCAACATTCCGCCGGGTGGAGGCCATGAGGGCTTCGGTCTGCTTGTCGCTGAGCTGCTTTTCGTCGCGCACCTGGGCCAGTTGGGCGGCGGCCGTGGACAACTGGTCGCGCACCGCGGCCAACTGGTCTTCGAGCACTTTGCTCTGCTGCCGCGTTTGTGCCAGTAGCGTTTCGAGTTCCTGATTGTCGTGGTCGAGGGCGCTGGCGCGAGTTTGCAGTTCCTGATTGCGCTGCTGAAGAACGACCTGCTGTTGCTGCAAGGTCTGATTTTGGGTCTTCACGGCGTACGAACTATTCGCGCAGCCGGCCAGACCCGGCAAAAGAACGACCAAGAGCGAGGCCGCCCAGGCGACTCGCATGCTGTGCTCCCGGAGCAGTGTGTCTGGAACGAACGTTCGAAATCGATGGGACTCGTGGACGCGGCCAAAGATGAGCTAACAGGAGGTCCGTCAAGCCGCGTCACGGGCCTTCGCGCACGGCGTGCGACGAAGGCGCAATCTGACCAGGGCGGGGATGTTAGCGACGCGTGCCCGGCGTCACAAGGGCAATTTCGCGCCAGCTAGCACGCCGCCCCGGCAGGCATGCAATCGCGAAGTGCCGGCGGCGCGTCGGGATAGACGCCGTAAAACCGCTTGATGTAGTGGCGATGCCAGCGGCTCGGTCGATGCGGTTCCCAGCCCCTGCGCGCCAACATACGGCTCGAAATCCGCAAGTTCCATACGTCGCAAACGATAGCATCGGTCCGTTTGACTCGTGCCACTTCGTCGAGAACTTCCAGCGAGCGATGAATCGTGGCCAGCGTGCAATCGCGCGCCGAGACGACGTACTTGAGCGCGAGGAAATTAGAATGCCGCCGCGGCTGGTTGTAGTACAGCCAGCAACAATCGCCCGAACGGAAGGCGTGCTGGCGACGCCCCCACCAGGCGACCTCCAGCCCCGAGATCGTCTTGGGCCACGGCCTCAAGTGAATCGCCGCCAATTGTCCGTTGCGAACTTCGATGACACCATACCTTCCGCGCGCAAGCGTCTCGCGTTCTGCAAAGGGGTCGGTTAGCGTGCGGC
>CAZUPX010001015.1:0-2068 GCA_964622155.1 uncultured Planctomycetaceae bacterium
CACGGCGGCCGGAATGGCCATCGTCCTGATGTGTCTCTATCCGCGCGGTCGAGTCCTGTTTCCAGCTCTGGCGGTGCTGGCCGGCATGCAGCGCCTCCTTGATGAGGCGCATTTCGCCAGCGATGTCTTGTGGGGCGCCGCGGTTGGCTGCGCCTTCGCCCCTTTGTGTGTGTATGGCAGCGGGCTGACCCGTTGTTTCGACCGACTCGAAGAGCGACTGGTGCCCACGAGCCGCGCCACCGACGATCCTGCCCACGAGTCCCACCAGCGCCCACGCGCGGCATAGCCGCCCTCGAATCGCTATACTACGGCGAGGGCAACCGACACACGCGGGAAAGGGACGCGAATATGGCACCGCGATGGATGATGGTTTCGGCGCTTCTGGCACTGGCGCCGACGATGGCGCTGGCCGATGAGACAAGCAAATCGGCGGGCATTCAGCGTGCCGCAAGCGCAGCCAGAAAAGTAGACTCTCGTTCGGAAGCCAGCCGATTGCGCGGAGCCGTGCATGACGCGCTCCGCCAAGAAGCCACGAGTCGCGGCGCCGCGCGCGACGCGGCGGTCGTTGAGCTGACCACGCTGTACGGTCGGCTCGGCAGCGATGACACGTTGCCTGACTCTCAGCGCGTTCAACTGCGCGCTCTGGTGCGCAATCGACTGGCCGCAAGCGCGCGCAAGTTGCAGCGCGAGCTTGAGTCGTCCAATTCAGAGCCTCGAGCGCGGTCGAACGAATCAGCCCGACTTGCGCGATTACCGGGCAGCGAGCGAGCAATTCTTAATCAGCAAGCACCACCTCGCGGTGGCGCGCCGGCTGCTGGCGCTAATTCACCGGCGCAGGAATTGATCGACTTGATCACCAGCACGATCGCCCCGGACACTTGGGACACCAACGGGGGATTGGGCACAATCCGATATTTTTCACTTGGCCAGTTGCTGGTGGTGCGGCAGACCGCCGAGGTTCACGGGCAGCTCGCCGACTCGATTGGACAGTTGCGCGGGAATTGACACTCCGGCGAAATCTCTAGCGCGCGGATTCGCCGATTTTTCGCCGGCCACACGCTTGCAAAGCCGGACAATCTCGGATAGACAACCAAGGGTGCCTTCGCGATGCCGCCGATGCCGCGATTGTGGGCGCGTGCCGATTTTTCCGAGGTGTGGCCAAAACGATGACAGATGAGAAAGAAGAGCCGAAGCGGCAGCGCGTGCTGATTGTGGATGATGATCACGAAATCGTCGAATCCGTGCGCTATGCGCTGGAAGCCGGGGGCTATCAAGTGTTGGTCGCGCGCGACGGCAATCAGGGCTTGGCGATGGCTGAGCGGGAGGATCCGGACCTCGTGATTCTCGACATGATGATGCCCAAGCGGAGCGGTTTTCTGGTGCTGGAAAAACTGCGCCGCAGCCGCCCTGTTCCGCTGCGCGTAATTATGATCACGGCCAACGAAGGCAGCCGGCATAAGGCCTATGCTGAAATGCTCGGCGTGGACGACTACATTCGCAAGCCCTTTGCCATGGACCGGCTGATGGACAGCGTTAAACGGCTGCTGGCCTGAGCCGCCTCGATCGCGCTGGGTAACGGATTGGCCGCATGGCGGCTGACTGCCGGATGTGCACCCCAGAGATGCTGGGAATAGTTGTTCCAACAGCTACCCGTTTGTCCGCCGAAGTGCGCCCTCTCCCGGCACAAGTTTTGCACTGGTATCGGCCCAGACGGTTCGGTGCCAAACCCGTTGCCGGATAACCGGTTTGTTCGCTGCCCGTGACCAGCCGCGAGAGTCTTTTTTGTCGCCGGCCAAAAGTCGATATTGTCGGCCGACGGAGTTGTGAGCATACTTGGCATAGGGAAGGTAGGAGATGGTCCTGGCAGGGAGGGTGGGGCCGCTGAATACCCGAAGCGAAGAAGTTAAGGTTGAATTGATCCTGCCCGCCACGCCCTCGAGCGTTCTTTTCCAATTTCTCTCTCTGTTTGGGCGCACATGAATGATTCGCAGCGGCGGTTGCCGCTGCGCGTCGGTATCACGCGCGCTTAGACTCCGTGGTCGACTTGTCCGCGCTCGACGCTGCGCGC
>CAZUPX010001016.1:0-4691 GCA_964622155.1 uncultured Planctomycetaceae bacterium
CTCGTAGATTTCGAGCCCCTGACGCGTCGGCGCTTCCGCGTCGGCCGGCCGGCCGGTCGCCATGTGCTCAATGCCCAGGTTGACAAGTGCACGCGCAAGGCCCAATTGATAATTAATGACGCTGGGGTATTCCGTGGCGAGCTTCTCGTAGATTTCGAGCCCGCGCTGGCACGACACTTCAGCCTCGGCCAGCCGCCCCATATCGCGCTGCAAGGCGCTCAGGTAGTGGTACGCGTTGGCGAGGCCATCCTGATGGATCGCGGCTGTTGGATTTTCCCGTACGATTCGTTCGTATAGTTCAATCCCCTTTTTGAGCGATAGGACGGCCCGCTCTCGGTCACCGATCGTATTGCGAGTGAGATGCCCGACGCTGATGTATGCGCCTGCCAGTTGTGGCTGAACGGCCGGATCATCGCCGTACTGGTCAATGAGCTGCCGGTAATAAGCCAGCGCCGAGTCGAGCAATTCCCTGCGCAGCGGCTGCAAGGCCGACACGTTCAACTGCTTGCTTTCGCTCATCGAGCGGAAGTAGTCGTCCACTGCGCGGTGCGCTTTCTGGAAGTTTTCCTCGACTTGCGCGCGTCGTTTTTCCGCCTCGTTCCGTCCGGCTTCGGCGATCTTTCGCTGCTCGGCTTCGGCCGCGCGTGCCGTGTTGGCCGCGTTTCGCTGATCCTCTGCGATCCTTCGCTGCTGGGCTTCGTCGGTGCGCGCCACTTCGGCCACACGCTCTGACCGCGTGGCGCGAATGGCCTGCCACGTGCTCACGATCGTGCCGACGACCAGGGCAGTGGAAACCAGCATAGCCGTTGTGAGCGCCACGCGATTGCGGCGCGCGAACTTGCGAAAGCGATAGCTGGCCGACGGCCCGCGCGCCTCCACCGGCTCGTCGCGCAGATGTCGCTCGATGTCTCGCGCCAGGTCGCTGGCGGTCTTGTACCGCCGGGAGCGGTCTTTCTCCAGCGCCTTCATCACAATCCAGTCCAGGTCGCCACGCACCGCCCGGCAAAGCTGTGCCGCCTCCAGGCTCCGCTGCGCGGCAATGCTCGGCAATGTTTCGCTGCTGCTGAGCTTGGTGCTCGGCTTCGTCGGTTCTTCTTCCTTAATGAGCCGGAGGATTTGCTCCCACGAGGCGTCTTTGAACCGCTTCGCCTCCAGCGGCGTGACGCCAGTCAGCAGCTCGTACAGGATCACGCCCAGCGAATAAACATCGCTTCGAGTGTCGATGTCGAGGTTGTTGAACTCCGCTTGCTCGGGACTCATGTACCTCGGCGTGCCGACCATCAGGCCGTGGGCCGTATACAGCGTGTGTTCGGTCAACGGCTCGTGCATCGCTTTGGCCAGGCCAAAGTCGATGACTTTGGGAACCGCCTTGTCGTCGTACCGGCAAACCAACACGTTGGATGGCTTCAGGTCGCGGTGAATGATTCCCTTTTGATGGGCGTGCTGGGTCGCCTCGCAAACTTGCACGAACAGCTTCAGGCGCTCTTCGAGCGCGAGGCGGGCCTGATCGCAGTAGTCCGTGATTGGCAGACCTTTGACGTATTCCATGACGAAGAACGGGCGCCCCTGGTCGGTGACGCCACCGTCGAACACCTTGGCGATGTTCGGATGGTCCATGAGCGCCAGTGCCTGGCGCTCCGCCTCGAATCGTGACAGCACGCGCCGGCTGTCCATGCCGGGCTTGATGAGCTTTAGCGCCACGCGGCGGCGGACCGGCTCGGTCTGTTGGGCCACCCAGACGGTTCCCATCCCCCCTTCGGCGATCTCTTCCAGGAGCTTGTAGCGCCCGGCGATCACGGTGCTGGGGGGATAGGCCGCCGTGTGATCGGCGGTTACTTCTGAGCACGCTAGCTGGGCCTGCGGTAGCTCGTCGGGTTCGTTGTGGGCCTTGAGCAGCGCCTCAACCCGACCGCGCAACTCCGTATTGTCGCCGCACTGTTGCTCGAGTACCGCGGCCCTCTGGGAGAGTTCCTCGCACTCGACGGCTGTCAAAAAGACCGCCTGAACCTGTTTCGGATCGAGGGACATCGGACGCTCGTTGTAAAGGGTTCATGCTTCCATGCGGCGTTTGGGGCGATGGCTGTCGAAGAATCCTCAAAAAATCGGCAAAGAAAATCAACGACTCAGGGCGTCATGCAGCCAGGCCCGAGCATAACTCCATTTCTGCCTGACCTGATACACGGTCACCCCCAGGGTTTCCGCCACAACTTCGAGCCTCAAGCCGGCAAAGTGGTGCATTTCGACGACTTGGGCTGCCTGCGAATCTTCGACCGCGAGCCGCGTCAGGGCTTCGTCCAAAGCCAAGAGCCGATCATCGTCGTCCGTGTCCGGCAGATCGGATGCGGCGACACGCTGCCACTTGCCTCCATGTTTGATGCGCGCCTTGCGACGTGCATTCTCGACAAGGATTCGCCGCATGGCCTCCGCCGCGGCGGCGAAGAAGTGGCCGCGGCCGTCCCAACGCTGTTGTGAGTGCGCCAAGTCCGGCCCACTCGGCACGAGTCTTAAATAAGCTTCGTGTACCAGAGCGGTGGCATCCAGTGTTTGGCCTGGATTCTCATCGGCCAGTTTTTGAGCCGCCAGGCGACGCAGCTCGGCGTACACCAGTGGCAACAGTTCCTCGGAGGCGTGCTGATCGCCTTGCTGGGCGGCCAAAAGGATGTTCGTCACGTCGTTCATCGTTCATTTCCCGAATCCTGAGAAATTTTAGCGAGTTTTTATTGGCACAACAACGTCCAGGGGACACCCAATCCCCTCAATGGTTGGCCGCGGACCGTACTCTCTTCGGCTGGACGCGCAGGGTGAACGACGGCAGGGCGTGAGATTGGCACTTTGCCCGCGAACCAGAATGACCGCACGTCGACGAAATGACGGCTTCTCGCCGACTTCGTCAACAGGTTCGAAGTCGCGATGGGTTACGGAATATTAATCCCTTGCGTGCCGCCGGCGGCCGCAGCGCCTTTGGGCGTCATGAGCGTGAGCTGGCCTTCGAATTCCTCGCGGCGTTTGCCGTAGCGGAGAATGAAATCGGCGAAGGGATCGAACGGGTTCAGGTCGCTCAGACGGCACAATGAGCCCATCGACTCGCGCCGCACCCAAGCCAACCATCGCCGGTCGGGTGCAAACCCAGACAACATTCTGTCTTCCGGAGCCGGTTGGAATCCCAGAAAGTTGCGTGCCAAAGGCGCGGTGTGCAATGTGGCGGTCGTAAACGACACGATGACCCAACTGACCCAGACCGCCATGATGTAACTGCCGGCTCGGTCGACCGGCAGGAAGAATCGAACTTTGACGTTCGACACGTAGTCGGTCGCCGAGCGTAGTGCGACCATGGCGACAATGAAGATCATCCATACCGACACGAAGTCCCAAATGTAGTTCAGCGACGGCTGCTGGTTCTCGAGCCATTCGGCCAGCGGCTCGAAATAGTTGAAGGCCAAGAGCCCGGCCGTCAACACATTGACCAGCATGAGCGTATTGCTCCACAGTCCGTTGTTGAACATCGAGGCAAAACACCCCGCGAAAATGATCAACACAATCAGCGTGATAACCATGACCTGTGGTTCCTATTGCTTGAGCACTCGCAACAATTCCTGAAGCGACGTGACGCCGCGCGCCACCAGCAGCACGCCCTCTTCCTGCAGCGTGCGATGCTTGGCCTTGCGCGCGGCGGCCCGCAGATTCTCCATTTTAGGCGCGGTGGCCAACACTTGGCGCAGGCCGTCGTCGACCACCAGCAGCTCGAAAATACCCGTCCTTCCGACGTAGCCGATGCCCTGACACTCGTCGCACACGACCTCCGGCTTTTTGGGATCGATCGGGGCGGTGGGGGGGCGATACAGCGACTCGACGCGTCCGGCCGGCAGCCCAAGCTGCTTGAGCACGTCCGGGCCGGGCGGATACGCCTCCTTGCACTTCTCGCACAGCTTACGCACCAGCCGCACGTTGAGCACGCCAGTTACGACCGCTGCCAGGTCTGCCGGCGGAATCTTGAGCATCAGCAATCGCAGCAGCGCCTCGACCGCCTCCTTGGCGCGAATGCTGATGATGCACATCCGCTTCTCACCCACTTGCTCGCACAGCATGGACAGGGTTTCCAGGTCGGCCAGGTCGCGGACGATGATCACGTCGGGATAGGTGCGCACCAGCTTGGGCAAAACGGTTGCCGGAGTCTCACCTGCCGCGCCGGCAAACGTGGTGATCGGCACGTTTTCGATGTCATGCTCCGGCTTGGCCACGTCGGACACGGCCACAAAGCTCCGCAGGAAACGATCGGTGTTGGAAATCACGATGTCGGTCATCGTGCTCAAACCACTGGCGGGCATCGATGTGAATACAAACAGGCCAATTTGATCCAATAGCGCGGCCAATTGCTCCTGCATCTTGGCTCGCATGCCGATGTCGTCGCGCGTTTTGAAATCGAGCTTGTGGGTTTCAATTTGCACCAGCGCTCGCTCGCCGGACTGCGTGCCTTGAGTGGTAATCTTGCAGGTGAACTTGTCCTTTTCGACTTGCATGCCGAATTGTCCCGACTGACGCGAACGGCGGTCCGTGATATTGAGCGCCGCGAGTCCCTTGAGGACTTCCAGAATGGCGTCGCCGTCGGGCCGCTCCATCGGGGCGCGGTCGTGCCACACGCCGTCGATCTGATAGCGCACGCCAACTGCGGCTTCGGTGACATCGAGCATTAC
>CAZUPX010001017.1:0-5868 GCA_964622155.1 uncultured Planctomycetaceae bacterium
TTTCCGTGTCGCCGTTCTCCTGGCCGTCGTGCAGCCAGTTGGCGAATCGGATCGAGTCGTACCAACTCACAAAGTTCACCGGCTTGTCGCCGCGGCCGGCGATCGTCGCGTAGGTGTAGCTGCCGCTTGAGCCGCTGCGCGTAATACCGCCGTAAAAGCTGCCCGTGGACATGCCCATGAACGTGCTGTACAGGGAGAACGGATCGCTGGCGGCCTTGGCGTTCAAGAACGCGGCGTACTGGGCGTTGGTCACTTCGTAGGTGCCAATGCGGTAGTCGTAGCCCACCGAGCCATAGCCAGTCGTACCGTCGGTGGTCATTACTTCTGTGTCGGGCGCGTTGCCCGGATTGCCGACCGGCACGGTGTTGATTGTCACGGCCGTGGCCGCCAGGGGCGCGAGGAGGCAGATCGCGCAGAAAAGAATGAGCGAACAGAAAATGCGGTTCATTAGCGGACTCCCTTTGTGAGGACTTTCACCGCTTCGCAAGCAGCCCAAGCGCGCGCCGGGCGGTACAACACATCCCCTAAGATAGTGGGCACCACGAGCAAGTCAAGGAAATCCCCCCCCCGAAAAAACCCCGCTAGCCGTGCTGCCCCTGGAACTCCAGCATGAAGTCGCGCAGCGCCTCGACCCCCTCACGGGGCATGGCGTTGTAGATCGAGGCGCGAATTCCGCCCACCGAACGGTGACCCTTCAAGTCGAGCAGCCCGCGATCCTTGGCCTCTTTCACAAAGGTGCCTTCCAGCTCCTCGCTCGGCAATCGCCAGGTGACGTTCATTTGCGAGCGGCTGTCGGGCCGTGCGTGGCCGCGATAAAAGTGGGGGGGTGCGTCCAGCACTTCATACAGCAGCCTGGCCTTGTCGCGGTTGATGGCATCCATCTTCGCCAGCCCGCCGATGTCCTTTTTCAGCCAGCGGGCAACCAACATCAGCACGTACACGCCAAACACCGGCGGCGTGTTGTAGCGAGAATCGTTTTCGACCTGCAAGCGAAAGTCCAGCATCGAGGGCAGGTCTTTGGGCACACGTTCGAGCAACTCGTCGCGAATGATCGCCACCGTCACCCCGGCAATGCCGGCGTTCTTCTGAGCGCAAGCATAAATCAAGCCATACCGCGCCACGTTCACCGGCCGCGAGAGGAAATTGCTTGACGCGTCGCACATCAGCGGCGCCGCGCCGGTATCGGGCTCGCCGCGAAACTCGATTCCCTGAATCGTCTCGTTCGATGTCATGTGGACATAGACCGCGCTCGGATTGAGCGTCAGCTCGCTGAAGGCTGGCAGATACGAATAGTTGTGCGGCTTGCCATCCCACGCCGCGCGCACTTCTCCCTCGCGTTTGGCTTCGCCGGCTGCTTTGCTGGCCCAACTGCCGGTGAGGATATAGTCGGCCGCCTTCCCGCTGCCGCGCAGAAAGTTCATCGGCACCATCGAAAACTGCAGGCTCGAACCTCCCTGCAAAAACACGATACTGTAACCGCGGGGAACACCCAGCAGGTCTCTTATCAGGGTCTTGGACTCGTCCAGAATGGCGTCAAAGGCCTTCGAGCGATGCCCGATTTCAAGGATCGACACCCCCAGCCCGTCGAGATCGACGACAGCCCGCTGGGCTTCTTCCAAAACCTTGACCGGCAGCACCGCCGGACCCGGCGAAAAGTTGAACGCGCGCTTGGCCATCACCAGTTTCTCCAGCCCGTCGGTTTGCAAACGCCGAATATCGCATGCCCGGTCCAACTCGACAACCGCGATCAGCGGACAACAAATGGTTATAATTCTTGGGATGAATGAGAATCTCGCACGAAATTGAGGGCCGCTAGCGATGAGAGTTCTCGTTTCAGGCGCCTCGGGTTTGGTGGGTTCCGAGCTTGTGCCGGCGTTGGAGCAGGCCGGACATCGTGTCGCGAGGATGGTCCGTCGCGCCAGTCGCGCTGGTGGCGAGGCGCTCTGGAATCCGCTGACCGGCGAGATCAATCCTGCGGCGGTCGAAGCGTGTGACACGGTTATCAATCTGGCGGGCGAGAGCATCGCCAGCGGCCGGTGGACCGCCGCCAAGAAAGCGCGGATTCGCGACAGCCGAGTTCGGGGCACGCAAACGTTGGCAACGGCACTGGCGCGACTGCCGCAGCGCCCGCGCACGCTCATCAACGCCTCTGCCATTGGCTACTACGGCAACCGCGGCGATGAAGTGCTCGATGAAAACAGCGCGCCGGGCAGCGGCGACTTTTTGTCGGAGGTTTGCGCGGCCTGGGAAGGGGCCACTGCGGCAGCCGCCGAAGCCGGTGTGCGCGTGGTACTGGTGCGGTTCGGTGTCGTGCTCAGCGGCCAGGGCGGAGCCTTGAAGAAGATGCTCTTGCCTTTCAAACTGGGACTCGGCGGCAAAGTCGGCAGCGGCCGGCAGTACATGAGCTGGGTGGCGCTGGACGACGCGGTGGGGGCGATTCTCCACGCGCTGAATACCGACAGCGTCCGCGGCCCGCTCAATGTTGTTTCGCCACAGCCGGTCACGAATCTCGAATTCACCAAGACGCTCGGCCGGGTCTTGTCGCGCCCCACAGTTTTCCCCATGCCTGCGCTGGCGGCCCGCGTGGTCTTTGGCCAGATGGCCGACGAACTGTTGCTGTCCAGCAAGCGCGTCATGCCGGCAAAGCTCTCGGCCAGCGGCTACGCGTTCAAGTGGCCCACGCTGGCGGCAGCGCTGGATCATGTATTGAGCAAGTCGTAGCCACAAACCAACCCTTGCATCCCTTGAACTAAGCAGAAACACCACCACGAAGCGCGTCCCATGAAATGCTCCGCCCTCATTGTTTGCGTCGTGCTTACCAGCCAGTTTGTAGTGTCGGGCCAGGATGCAGCGCCCGACTGGGTGCAGGTGACTGACAAGGCCGCCTGGCAGGCGCGCGACTCGCAGGGCGAGGTCGTGCACAACGATCGACTCTGGATCCTGGGCGGCTGGTTCGACTCGTTCGTCGCCGCGCCGCGCGACGTATGGAGCTCGCCCGACGGCAAGACTTGGAGTCTTGTCACTCGCGAGGCACCCTGGAAGCACAGCGACCTGTCGATGAGCCTGGCGTTCAATGACCGCATGTGGTTTCTGGGCGGCTGGTACAACGGCCGTCTTGAGGGACACGAGGCGGGGGGCGAAGTCTGGTCGAGCGACGACGGCGCCAATTGGCAGCAGGCTACCGCCAAGGCTCCTTGGGGTCCGCGCTTGGCCGCCGCCACCGTGGTATTCCAGGGCAAGATGTGGATCCTCGGTGGAACCGACGACTATTATTTCGGCGACGAGAAGAGCGTCAAGAACGACGTCTGGAGCTCGTCGGACGGCCAGCATTGGACGCTGGTCAATGCCAGCGCCGCGTGGCCGGCTCGTGCTTATCACCAGGCTGTGGTGCTCAACGACCGGATCTATGTGTTCGGTGGCGGCAACTATGTGCCCAAGTATGAGGAGCGGGCCGACGTGTGGTCATCGCCCGACGGCGTGAAGTGGGAGCAGGTCACGGCCAAAGCGGCGTGGCATCCGCGATTGTGGTTCTCCTCGGTCGTATATCGCGAGAGGATGTGGGTGCTGGGCGGATGGTCGAACAACCCCTCGCAAAACTGGGGCGACGTCTGGTACTCGCGCGACGGAAAAAAGTGGACGCAACTGCGCTCCAACGTGATCTGGAAGGAACGCCACGAACACTCGGCGTTTGTGTTTCACGACAAGATCTGGGTTGCCGGTGGCCACGCCAGGCCGCTCAGCGGCGAAGTTTGGTCCTTGGCGATTCCTGCCGACTGGTTCGGGGACCGCAAGTAACTTCGCGCGAATCGGCATCAGGGGCCTCGATTTCACCGAAAAAACCGGCTGAATTGAGCCTGGAACCGACGCCAGAATCTTGGTCGTGCGGGACGGGATTGATATGATAGACTTCGGTCCCGCCACACCCTGACTTCCCGCCTTTCAGCCCGCCGGCGACGCTCGACGATGCCTTGCTCTCATTCGAAACTCCTCGTATCCGTGATCGCGATGGCGGCCAGTTTTCTGGGCGCAGGAGCCATCACGCGCGCCGCCGACAAAGCCACGTCATCGGCCGAGAATGCCGCTGCGGCAACCGCCGAAAAGGCGGCCGTGGCCGAGTTTCGCTCTGAAGTCCAGCCGCTCGTGGCCAGGTACTGTCAGAAATGTCATTCCGGGGCTGAGCCCAAAGGGGAACTGACGATCGGGCCGTTCCTGGAACGGGCCGCGCTGGTCCCAGACCGGCAAACGTGGGAAAAAGTTTCCGAGAAGCTGCACAACCGCGAGATGCCCCCCGAGGACCAGCCGCAGCCCACAGCAGCCGAGCGCGAGCGGATTACGAAGTGGGTCGACACCGGGTTGGCGAAGAATGACTGCGGACGCGAGCGCGATCCGGGGCGCGTGACTATTCGGCGGTTGAATCGCAATGAATACAACAATACGATTCGCGACCTGGTGGGCGTCGACTTTCAGCCGGCCGAGGATTTTCCCTCCGACGACGTCGGCTACGGCTTCGACAATATCGGCGACGTGCTGTCGATGCCGCCGATTCTTCTGGAAAAATACCTGGCTGCGGCCGAGAAGGTCGTCGAGCGGGCCTTGGGCACTTCGCAACTGAACCTGGTCACCGGCGAGATCGGCGGCGGACTGCTGATGGACGGCGGCCTGCGAGGCCTGGCCTCCGACGGCGAAATCCGCACCAGGGTCCGCGTATTCGGCCAGGGGGATTACATCGTGCGGGCCCGCGCCTACGGCGAGCAAGCCGGCGACGAACCGGTGAAGATGGGGATCCATGTCGACAACAACACCGTGCGGATCGTGGATGTGAAGGCCGTTGAAGGCCACTCCCAAGTTTATGAAGGCTGGGTGACGATCAAGGGGGGACAGCACACATTCTCCGTTACGTTTTTGAACGACTATTACCAGCCGGACATGCCGCGCCCTAACGACCGCAATCTGTTGGTCGGCGAATTGGAGATGATGGGCCCGTATCCGCCGACGTATCGGCAGATCATTCCGCGCGAGCACACGCCCGAGGACAAGATGCTTCTGGCCCGCGAGGTGCTTACCGGCTTTGCCAACCGCGCGTTTCGCCGGCCGGTGACCGCCGCCGAGATCGACCGGCTCATGAAACTCGTCGAGCTGGCCGACAAAGAAGGGGAAAATTTTGGCGCCGCGATTGGGGTGGCGTTGCAGGCAGTGCTGGTTTCGCCTCATTTCCTGTTTCGCGTGGAGCTCGACCCCGAACGCGGTACTTCGCCGGCGGTGCGCACGCTTAACGATTTCGAGTTGGCCACGCGGCTCTCGTACTTTTTGTGGAGCAGCATGCCCGATGACGAGCTGATGACGCACGCCCGGCTGGGCACGCTGCGCAAGGCCGACAACCTCGACGCGCAGGTGCGGCGCATGCTGCTGGATCCAAAGGCCCGGTCGCTGGTCGATAACTTTGCCGGCCAGTGGCTGCAACTGCGCAATTTGAAAACCGCTGCGCCTGACAAGGTTACGTATCCCGAGTTTGACGAACCGCTGCGCCAAGCGATGGCGCAGGAGACCGAGCTGTTCTTCGAGGCTGTATTAAAGGAAGACCGCAGCGTGCTGGATTTTCTTGACGCCGACTTTACGTTCGTCAACGAGCGACTGGCGAGGCACTATGGCCTGGCGGACGTCAAAGGCAAGGAATTTCGGCGCGTGTCGTTGGGCTCGGACCAACGCAGCGGCGTGCTGACGCACGCCAGCGTGCTCACTGTTACTTCCAATCCGACGCGCACCTCGCCGGTCAAGCGCGGCAAGTGGATTTTGGAGAATTTGCTCGGCGCGCCCCCCCCACCGCCCCCGGCGGCGGTGCCGCCACTGGCCGAAGACGCCGAGGCCTCG
>CAZUPX010001018.1:0-3950 GCA_964622155.1 uncultured Planctomycetaceae bacterium
AGTCTTCGGCGGCGCGTTCGACGAGAGCTTTCGGCAGGAGCTCTATCCGGACGTGGCCGCGCTGCAGGACCGGCTGGGCGATATCAACGACCATGTCACGGCACGGGCCTATTTCGCCGAGTGGCACGCGGGCACGGAATCCTGCGCCGTGCGGCGTGCGCTGGAGTTTGCCATGGCACACGAACAGCAGTCATTCGAAGCCCGCAAGCAGGAATTTCTCGACTGTTGGACCGATCAGCGGCGGCAAGACCTGCGGTGCCGCTTTGCCCGCTACGTGCCCCTGGGCGGTCCCGATCAGTACGCGGCCAGTCGCCCGCAAGCGTGAGCCGTCCTGTGCTCGAGAGAGCGAGGACGTGATTTCTTGTCACCCGCAGCGTCGCACGATGGGTGATGGCACGGCTTGAAGGAACCGCCCGCCACTGTCGTACCAGCCGTGCTGAGTAAATCGGCACCAGGTGATGTCGATCAGGAACCCAGCCCAGCGCGACTCGGGCAGTTCGAGCGACGCAATCATGCGGCGGTAAGGCAGCGGCTCACGATAGTAGAATCCCAATCCACGCTCTGACAGGTCCTTGCCGACCACGACTACCGGATCGCCCGTGGGCAGGAATCCGTTGTCGGCCACCGGCGACAAGTACAACAGGTGTGGATACGGAAAGCGCTGATCGACGCGGCGCTCGGCCGCCTTGCCGCGCGGATACAAGCCGGCCAGTATGTTCCAGACCTGCTGGTGTACGAAATCGTCAGTGGGTCGACCGTGATCGGGCAAGCGTTCCAGTTGCGGGTATCCCAGCAGCGTGCTCATCTTACGATTGATCCCCCTGAGTGCTAGCAGTGCCGACGCGAATGCGCTTCAACGTTAGGGCCGCAAAGTCAGCGCGGGGCATTTGGCGGCGCGCTGCAGCGCAGTGGAAAATTGAAATCGTCTTGGCGGTTGGCGAGCCGATTGGCCTGACTGGCCCAAAAGTGACAAGCGGTCGAAGGCCCGAGCCATTTCGCGACAACGGGCCGACAGACCGATAAAGGATCTTTACGTCACAAAACGCCGGTTGTCAAAACCGCGCGTTCGCGAGCCGATTAGTCACGCGAGAAATCGGGGATCGGGCCTGTTTTTCGCGGGAGATCGCGCGTTTCGCGTTCCAGCGTGGCCGCCGCGTCGCCTCGGGACAGGAACCGGTGATTGACCCGAAACGGCTCGTATTGCGGCGCGGCGGCCATTGCCCTGACCAGCAGCGATAGGGCCTCGTCGCGGCGGCCGGCGGCGGCCAGTTCGAGCGACCAGTCGTTGAAGGCCCCCAACAGATTGTTGAAGGCTGGCTCGCAAGTTGGGTCGAATGCCAACGCAACCAGATTCGCCTCGGCTGCCGCCAAATACCGTCCGCTGCGGAACAATCGCACTCCACGGTTGTAGTGGAACACGGCCACAAGCGCCACTTCGTCCAATATTCGCCCAGCCACCGCGCGACCGCGATGCTCGGCCAGAATCCCCTTTGAGGGTTGCTTGTCGACCCCATCGTCGCTTGCGAGCAATTCGAACCAGTCGAGGCACGTTGTTTCAATGTCGAATGTCTCATCGTTTCCCTCAACCCGGCACCATACATGCCCTGGTACAGCTACGGCGTGCGCTTTCAGACCGACCTCAGAAGCCAGGGCGAGGAAAACCGCGCTGGCAGTGGCGCAATTGTATGGCCCGCCGTCGAGCACGACGGCCAGGTCGCCGGCGGTTGCGTCGTAGTTGCCGCCCAGGATTTGCTCGTGGATGAATTTGTGAATCGCGCGTGCTTGCTGCCGCTCGCCGGCGGCCAGCGGACTACATGCGCGAAATTGCTCGGCAAACGTGCGAAACTGATGCACACCCTGAGTCGCTTCAGCGCTGGTACTGCCGCCGGCTTCCAGCAGGCTGCGCACAAGCGAGTCGGACTTACAGCATGTAGGCACCTCGATTGGACTCGATCGGTCGGCAAAGGCCCACTGCGGCGCGAGCCCAAGTCCCGCCGCGACGCATAGCCAAGCCAGCATGAGTCTTGCGAGCGTCATCAAAACCCTTGCTCCCAGCCTGCGAAAATAGTGCCGCCGAACCTGCGCGAACGACCGGTTCCTCACGACAAGTTTAGGTCGCCGTTGGCGGGCAAGAGGGCCGAAAGCCAGGGAACCTGGCATGCACGAAGTGCATGACCTACTCGTTCGACTGCGCTGAATTGACAGGCAGTGGGTGGCACTGGCGTGTCGCCAGTGCAATCGCAGAACACGGGCAAGATGCCCGTGCCACCCGACAGTTTAGCGCAGTCAAACGATTATTTGGCGCTCAAACGCAGCGCCCCGTCGAGCCGGATCGTGGTGCCGTTGAGCATCGCGTTTTCGACGATATGGCCGGCCAGATCTGCGAATTCGCTGGCTCGGCCCAGCCGCGGCGGAAAGGGGACTTGCGCGGACAGTGCCTCTTGCTGCGGCTGCGGCATTCCGGCCATCATCGCGGTCTCGAAGACGCCCGGTGCGATGGTCACAACGCGAATGCCAAACCGCGCCAACTCGCGGGCGATTGGCAGCGTCATCGACACGACGCCCCCTTTCGACGCCGAATAGGCCGGCTGGCCGATCTGCCCGTCGAAGGCGGCCGCCGAGGCGGTGTTGATAATCACGCCGCGTTCGCCATCGGTGTTGGGATTGTTCTGGGTCATCATTGCGGCGGACAGGCGGATCACGTTGAACGTGCCGATCAAGTTTACCTGGATCGTGCGCGAGAACGACGCCAGGTCGTGAGGACCTTCTCTGCCCACGACGCGACCCGCGGCCGCGATGCCAGCGCAATTGATCACCACGCCGACCTCACCGAAGTCCTTTTTGGCGACCGACAGCGCATTTTGCACGCTGGCTTCGTCGGTAACGTCACACAGCGCAAAGCGGGCTTGCTTGCCCAGCTCGGCGACGATCGCCTGGCTGTTTTTCTCCTGCACGTCGGCAATCAGAACGCTGCCCCCTTCGGCGACGAAGCGCCGCGCGCACGCTGCCCCCAACCCCGAGCCGCCGCCGGTGACGAAAAATGTTGTACCTTGAATCTTCATGATCGTGTGCCTGGAGAAGTGAGTTGCAACGAGCCTGGGGATGTCGAACCCTAAGGGGTCGCGACGCTCCCTCTCACCCGGCTGCTCGAAGTCAACAAGGGGAGAGGAGAGACAACAAATTAAGGGCTTGCCGAGCTGGAGTCAACTCGCGCCGCAAAGCGCGGGGATTGAGGCTGCATTCACACTGGCGACACGTGAATGCCAGCCGGCGCCGGGCATTACTCCGGTGCGTCGGTCGAGAGCACCTGCACGCGCTGGCCTTCGCTCAAATTCGTCTCAGGGGCCAGGATCACGCGGTCGAGTTCGCCCAGGCCGCTAGTGATTTCGGCCTGCTCGTCGTTGCTCAGGCCGATTTTGACGGCCTGAAGATGGGCGCGGCCGCCGCGCACCGTGAACACGCGCCAATCGTTGTTGGCGCCGCGAAACAGGGCCGATCGCGGAATCACGAGCGTGCCGGTCGCCTGGGCCGTAAAGACGCGCACGCGGACACGATAATCGACGCCCAGGTCGTTGTTTTCGCGCAGGCGGCGCAGATCGTCGGGTGCGAACTTCATGATTACCTTGACGCGCTGCTGTTCGACGCCCAGTGAACTGACCTTGGTGAATCCGGCCGGAAAGATACGCGTCACCTCGGCGGTGGCCGGCTGGGGGCCAATGGCCGGACCGTGGATCTCGGCCGCCTGCCGCGGTTTCACGCGGACCACGTCCTGGCTGAGCACGTCGGCTTCGATCTCCAGGTCGTCCCAACGCCCGATTCGCAACAGCACCGTGCCGGCCGCCAGTTGGCGCTCGTTGCTCACCGCCCGTTCCAGAATGACGCCGTCCACCGGGCTGGTCATGCTGCCCAGCCGCTCACGTTTTTCGGCGTCGCGCTTGTGGACTTCAGCC
>CAZUPX010001019.1:0-2928 GCA_964622155.1 uncultured Planctomycetaceae bacterium
CCCCCCGGGGGTCAACGCATTCACCGCCCCCCCCCCCCCCACCCCCTCCGAGAATTCTTGAGATTACTGGAGAAACTGGCTCTCTGGTCGGTGGGCCGGTCCGTGCGACTTCGTTTGAACTCGGTGCCAAAAACCGTTCGTTTTTCGAGTCCAACCCCTGGGATCTGGGCTTCAGGGCCTAATTGCCGACTGACGACTCGGCGGGCGATGCTCTTGGACAACAACGGCTCCTCGATGGGACCGTGCAGCAGCTTGTCAAGTGCGGAGCTAAGCTCCGCACGGCTCGCAAAATAACCCCGGCGCGCCGGGGCTATTTTGTCATCGCATCCATGCGATGGGTTAGCCCGTCGACTACTTCAACGGGCTGCTAAGCCCCGCCCTACCTGCCGTCCCGCACTCCGAAAACGCCGCGCGGCCATTAAGATTGAAGTGTGGCCGATCTAACCACACTCGCCCGGCGTTGAGACCGCGCTTGCCGACACGGCGGATTACGACGTCACGCTCGACGTTTCCAAGGCGAAGCGCCGCGCGGCAGCGCTACGCCGCAAGCTCGATTCTCCGCAATCGACAGGACACGGCGAGCAGAACATCGCGTTTGCAATGCAGGGACGCCGCCCCTGGCCATGACAGGTTGGGCCTTTGGCCCATAGAATCAAGCGCATGCCACGGGTACACGACGACGCGGGCACTTGCACAATGCTGGAAAGAGAGTGGCCGGCTACTGCTTGGGCGGCAGCAGGCGCTCCAATTGCTTATTGACGCCGTCGATCAGCACTCCCTTGGCGGTGTTTTGCAGCGTCTGGGCGGCCAATTGCTGCAAGGCGCGGGGATCGAGTTTGGGATTGCTCAAAGTGCCACCGATCGGAATCTGCACCACACGACCTTCGAGAGTTCCCAGAGACAGGTCGACGCCGAACAACTTGGCTTGCAGCGGCACCTCGGCCACCACCGACAAAGTCTCGTCGAGCCCGACTGACCCGTGTGTCGAAATCGGCAGGCTGCCGATTCTGAAGCTCAGGTTCCGATGATACACGCGACCGTTGACGCAGCGAAACTCGACATTCGTGTCGTCGACGCTCACGAGGGCCCCGTTCTGATCGGTCAGATTTGCGAATGGCCCGCGCTGAAGGATCGCTGTGAGCTCGCGAATCAGCACCAGGAACTCGCGGGCGACGGGGCCAGGGTGGGCCTGGGCCCGCAGCGCCATCGATCCGCCAATGTCGGCCGCCCGCGGATCGGTCAGCGGCACTCGAGCCCCCTCGAGCGTGACCGAGAAACGGCCGTCGGCTGTCGTCGAGTCGGCCAGAATCGGAGCCACAAACTTCAACCCGCGGGCACACTGCTCTTTCGAAAGGTGGACGTCGGTCAACAGGGGACCTCGTCCGATGACGACGTCGGAGCCCTTGGCGTCCAACCTTACCAGTGGGACGATCGTCATGCGGCCCTCGCTGATGTCCACGTCGATCGGCAGCGTCCGCACCTGGTTGTCGGCCAATCGAGCCACCACATCTCCGCGGCCGACCGCCAGCCCGAACACGCTCATGCTAGTCCAACCCAACGACGCGTCGGCCGAGACGCCTCGCCACGAATCGACGTTGGTCGGTTCGCCAGTCAACTTTCCGTGCACGGTAAACTCGCGCGACTGGCGACCGGCAATCGTCACATGATCTCCCAGGTAGGGCCGCCACAGCGGCGCCAATTGCTGCCAGTCGTATTCGATCGTGCCCTTCAGCTCGATTGCGCCGCCAGTCGCGGCGGGAATAACGCCGTTGGTATCACACCGCAGCCCCTGGCACGCGAGCTGCAACTTTTCGATTTGCAGTTGCTCGCCGGCGTGGCGATAGTTTCCGCGAGCGACGAGCGTGACACGCGACTCTTCCCAGGCGTGTGCATGATTGGCACCGGGCGATCGATCGATGATTTCGAACTCGGTTATCACGCCATCCAATTCCGCCGACGTCGTGCCCTGCACGGACTTCAACCGTGTTTGGCCGGTCAAGCGTCCGGCGACTTGCCAGGTGTCGGGCGTGCGGGGATCGTGCTGCCAGCGATAAAGCTGCGTCAACTCGGCCGATACGTGGCCGGCCACGTCGAGCGACAAGCCCGTCGAATCGTGGGCGATAACCAGACTTGTCGCTTCGGCCTCGACGGTTCCGGTCGACAGTTTTCCCTTGCCCAGCTCGACACGGCCACTGACCAGGTCGCACTTGCCGGCCAGCTCGATTTTCACGGCCGGCTCCTGCACGTAGCAGCCATGGCCAAGAAGCTTGAACTGCGTGAGTGCGGCCTCCGCCAATCCCAGCTCGATGACCTTGGGTGAGGCCAGGATGACGGCCTGCATGGTTCCCTTGCCGGCCACCTGCCAGCCTGCCACTCCCCACAACGATTCGAGCCGCGGCGCCCAATGGGCTAGATCGCCGCTCCAGGTGCACTGTAGTGGCCAGGCGTCGCGAAACGGA
Source organism: uncultured Planctomycetaceae bacterium (assembly GCA_964622155.1). GTDB lineage: Bacteria > Planctomycetota > Planctomycetia > Pirellulales > PALSA-1355 > CAZUPX01. The sequence goes on from CAZUPX010001019.1 coordinate 2,460, forward strand.
TCGAGAATTGCCTCGCGCAACTCGGCTTCGGCTCGCTCGCTGCCCGCGGCGACGGTGACCTGGGCCTGGTCCACCTTACCGATCTTCTTTTGCTGTAAATGGCCGCTGGTTTCGAGCATGACGATCAGATCGTCTTCGGTCCACGCCTGGGCGTCGGGAACGATCCAGCGGAATCCGCGGGCGTGAAATTCCGCGCGACTCCAGAACTGGTCTCCGAGTGTGTGCTTGTAGATCAGTTGAGCCTGGCCGTGACCGGCTAGCTGCAAGCCGTCGAGATCGCAAAACCGGCCCAGCTCTGACACCAGCCGCGCCAGGTCGAACTCGGCCGAAGCGGTCCAATGTTCCGGTGTGCCGTCAGCCTCGATTTGCAGGAAGCTTGATGTGCATCGACCCCGTTCCAGTACGATGCCTTCCTTGGTCTCGCGAGCAGCCAGCTCGATCGACAGGGGATTGTCCCACGAGACCGCGC
>CAZUPX010001020.1:0-2619 GCA_964622155.1 uncultured Planctomycetaceae bacterium
ACCAGCGTCATCGGCGAAACAGTAATGGCGGTCCATACCAGCCCGCTATACCACGGCAATGGATGATCGATCTTGTAGATCTGTCCAAAAAACTGCGACGAAAGATTCAGCCGATGACGCCCAGCCGGGAAAAGATTCGACTTAAAAAAATGCACGAGCCCGTCGAGCGGGTGTTCCCACAGAACCGGGTTCAACATGACAAACACGACCATTGCGATCGGCAGGCCAACGGCAATTGCACGCCAGGCGTTCCGGTCGCGGAAAAAAATTGCCCACGCTACAAAGGGAAAGACGGTCAACCAACCGCTGAATTTAGTACTAAGTGTCAGTCCCAGGGCGATGCCGAAACAGGCGCTCCAACGCCAATCTCGGCAGGCCGGGCCAAAGGACGCCCAGGCCAGCACCCAGCAGGCAGTAAGTGGGCCGTCCATCGTGGCAAAATGGGCGTGCGCGAACACACGGGGCATCGTCGCCAATGTGGTAACCGCCACCACGCTGACCGCCCACACCTGATAGTCGCGCTGCAGGCGGTAAAACATCGCGCCGGCGGCCAGGGAGAACAGCAAGATCGGACCGAGCCGCGCCCGCAAGAGCGGATTGAGCGAATCGGGCGCGAGCCAACTGCCCACGGCGATTAGGACGCCCGCTAGTGGCGGGTCGCCTTCGCGCGTGGTCGTATAGGGCCAGTTCGCGGTCGATCGCACCGCGGTTAGAAATCGTGGATGGCCATCGACGCCGGATTGTTCGGCTGCGCGTAGGATGGTTTCGGCCCGGGCGATCGTGTCTCCCTCGTCCCAGACGAGCGGGAAGCTCGACGAGGTTACCAACAAAAGAATCGCATAGCCGACCGAAACGGCGCAGGCGAACCAGAATGTGCGTAATCCGGAGGAGGTGTTCACTCCGGGAAGTTTACCAAAACACCCCTGGTCGGACTTCTGGCTGGGCAGATTTCTTGGACGGCAGGCCATTTTTCGTTTGATCGAGGGGCTTACAAACGAGATATTGAGTGGGTGGCAAAACTCGTGTCGCGCGTGCGGCGCCCTCGTGAGGTAAGTCGCCGGGAGACAGATCGACGTGAACTTCCCGCTTAATCCCAATACCGACAGGGTGGACCAGTGCCACCCGGATGAGCCCTTGTGCCTGGCACCCACCGATAGCGTGGGAGAAGCACTACGGCAAATGAAGGAGCACAACCGCGGCGCTGTTCTGGTTTGCCACGATCATTTTATTGTCGGCATTTTCACGGAGCGCGACGCGCTGGCGATGATGGCTGACGGGACAAGCTTCGAGGCGCCGCTCGATCAATTCATGACGCGCGACCCGGTTGTTTTGCGTGCTCGCGACACGGTCGGCAAGGCCATCACCATGATGGCTCACGGCGGCTACCGGCGGCTGCCGATTGTGGACGAGGCCGGCCGGCCGACGGGAATCATCACGGTCCAGGGGATCATGCATTATCTGGTCGAACACTTTCCCTCGGTGATTTATAATCTTCCGCCCGAACCTCATCATGCCACTCAGCAGCGCGAAGGCGCCTAAGGGCGACTGCCACCATGACTCTTTGCCCGTATTGCGGAAACGAGAATATCCAAGGCTCGGACGAGTGCGCGGATTGCGGGCAGCCGCTTGATGATACTCATTTGACGCCCCCGTCCAGCGACGTTGAACGCAGTCTGTTGCGCGATCGCATTAGCGCGCTGGCGCCCAAGAAACCGGTTACCGTCGCGCCAACGACCCCGGTGGGCAACGTGCTGCGGCTGATGGTCGAGCGCGGGATTGGCTGCGTGGTGGTGTCCGATGGCGATCAGGCACTTGGTATCTTCAGCGAGCGCGATGCGCTATGCAAACTCAACACAGACGCTCCGAAGCTATCCGCGCGTCCCGTGCAAGAGTTCATGACGCCCAACCCGCAAACATTAGTGGCGGACGCCAAGATCGCGTTTGGCGTGCAGCGTATGGACTTGGGCGGCTATCGTCACCTGCCCATTGTCGACCGGGGGGGCGAGCTGGTCGGCATTATCTCGGCGCGCGACGTTTTGCGGCATCTCACGGACACCATGGCCGGCCAAGAATAGCGGATGGCGTCGCGACGAGCGTTCGACGCCGCCAAGGGGTTATTCCGGCGTAATCGTGACCAGCTCGTTGCACACGGCTTCGATCTGGTGGGCGTTGATCCGCACTTGCTCCTCGGCATAGCCGATGAGCAGGGCCAGGTCGCACAGTCGATTGATGCGACGGGGATTACCCGCTGACAGCTCGTGCAGCGCTGTTAGCGCCTCGGACGTGAAGATGTCCTGCGATGCCCCAGCGGCGTGCAGGCGATGGCTCACATAGCTTGCCGTCTCGTCGAGCGAAAGCGGCCGCAGCAGACATTTGACCCCCAATCGGGCTTCCAGCCCCGCCATGCGATCCAGCGCCGCAAGCAGTTGCGGGTGACCGACCAGGATCAACGTGTGCGAAGGCTGGTCGGCCCCTTCGAAGTTCATGAGCAGACGCAAGGTATCCAACGTTTCGGTGTCGAGCAGCATGTGGGCTTCGTCAATGACGATCACAGCGTGCGATCCGCGTTGCGAATTCTCGAGCAGGAATTGCTGTAAATGCCGGACGCACTGGTCGATC
>CAZUPX010001021.1:0-5732 GCA_964622155.1 uncultured Planctomycetaceae bacterium
CAGTGAAAATCGCCCTGAAAACGCGACGGTAAGCGTGCTAATCACCCGTTTTCTCAAACGAATCGTGAAGCGATCTATCCTCTTGCGTGCCAACGCAATACTTAGCAGTCATAGCACGAAAAGCGCAACATCAAAACGCGCCAGCGAGGGATTCTGTTGCGCGCCCTTCAGGAATCCCTCGCTTGCGCGTCGGGTTAGTGTATCGCCCCAAAGCCTGGTACACGCCCGCTGGCACATCGGGCTGATGGGGTGGGGCATCAGGTGCGAATATCTTTGCGTTTCAGCCGGCGAGCCTTGCTGTTGGCGGGCCGCTTGCCGTGATTGGCTTTCTTGAGTTTGCGATGTGGCTTGGCCATGAACATCTCTCCGGGTGCGATTGCGTGAAACCCTAGATTATAGGCCGACTTACAAAACTTAATAGGGCACTGACTGCTCCCAATGCCGAGCCTCTGACCTTTGCGGTCATTGTCACAGGCGATCAGAGATCCGTTAACGATTACTCAATTCCACCAGCCGCTTCAGCAACTCATCGGCCGCGCCGCTGTCGATCGCCGTCGCGGCCATCTGCGCGCACTCGCGTGGACTGCTCGCCCGGTCGGCGACCCACAGGGCCGCTGCCGCGTTGAGGACTACGATGTCGCGTGGCCGGCCTGCCGTGCCGCTCAGCACCTCTCGGATCATCGCGGCGCTTTCCTCGGCGTTGTCGACTCGCAGCGACTCCAAACTCGCCGGCTCGTGACCAAAGTCCGAGGGAGTCCAACTAAAGTTCCGCAATTGACCGTTGGCCACTTCAGTCACGCGGGTCGGTCCGGCCAGCGTGACTTCGTCCAACCCATCCTCCCCCTGAACAACGAGGGCCCGCTGGGTGCCAAGCAGCTTCAAGGCTTCGGCCAGCAGCGTGCGCAGTTCACTCCTTCCCACTCCGACAACTTGCAGCGGCGCGTTGGCCGGATTCGCCAGCGGCCCCAGCAGATTAAAGATCGTCGGCACGCCCAGTTTGCGCCGGACCTCGGCGACTTTCTTCATCGACGGGTGTACCAGTGGCGCAAAACAGAAGCAGATTCCCAGTTCGTCCAGGCATTGCTCGACTCGCTCGAGGCTGGCGTTGACGTTGACGCCCAAGGAGGCCAGGGCGTCGGCCGAGCCGGTACGGCTTGTCACTGCGCGATTTCCGTGCTTGGCCACCGGCACTCCTGCGGCCGCAACCACCAGGGCGGCGGCGGTGCTGATATTGAACGTGCCCGAGGCATCGCCGCCTGTGCCGCAAGTGTCGATGACGCCGCTGCGCGTCGTGCGGATGGGCGTCATGTGGCGGCGCAGAGCGGCGGCGGCCCCGGCCACCTCCTGGCTGGTTTCCCCCTTGGCGCGCAGGGCCGTCAACAGCACGCCTACTTCCCCATCGCTCAGGCGGCCCTCGACCACCGCGTCGATTGTCTGGGACATTTCGTCCATCGACAGGTCTTCGCCGGCCGCCAGGCGGCCCAAAATCGACTCGATCACGCAGACATCCTCAGGTGTGGGCCTAATCGCCGCAGCTCAAGGCAAATCTTTCGTTCGGGTCTGTAAGACCGGACCAGTAATCCTACGCAACATGGGCCGGCGGCAGCGGCGATTGTACTTCGGCCGTTAGCCGGCGAATACCATCGCTATCGCTGGCAGGCACGGTGGCCCCCCAAGGCTTGTTTCCACGCTCGCCGCCCCCTAAAATCCCCGCGCGGAGGGAATACCGCCTGACCACCGGAAACATTCATGATGAATAAGAGGATCCTGCTCGATGTCGACCCTGGGATCGACGACGCCGTGGCATTGTGCATGGCCCTGTTCGATCCGCAATTTGAAGTTGTGGCCGTCACCGCTGTCGGGGGCAACGTGCCGCCCGACCAGGCAACCTCAAACGTTCAGGCGGTGATCGAGCAGCTCGATCCGCCGCGCTGGCCACGGATTGGCGTGGCCAGCATGCCTGAAATGGGCTTGCCGCGGCGGATGATCCAGTTGCACGGTGCCGACGGGCTGGGGAACGCCCGGTTCCAGGTCTCGCCCCTGCAGCACCAACATCGATCCGAGAAGGTGATCTGCGACGAGGTTCGCGCTGATCCGGGCCAGTTGACCATCGTGGCCCTGGGGCCGCTGACCAACATCGCACGCGCCTTTGCCCGCGATCCCGCCTTGCCCGAGATGGTTGGGCAGCTCGTTATCTTGGGAGGTACGCTGGCGGGGGCGGGCACCATCACGCCGGCTGCTGAGTTTAATATCTACTGTGACCCCGAGAGCGCGCGGGCCGTGTTTCGCAGTAGCGCCACCAAGACGTTGGTGCCCATCGACATCTCAAGCCAGGTCTCGTTTGGCTACGACCTGCTCGATAAGCTTCCGCCCGAGACCAGCCGGGCAGGACGATTCTTGAGGCGGATTCTGCCGTTTTCGTTTCGATCGTACCGCCAAGAGTTAGGGTACGAGGACATCCGTCTCAATGACGCCGTGGCACTGGTCGCCGCGCTGCACTCGGAACTGTTCGAGATTGAGCTGGCCGCGGTCGACGTCGAGCTGGCTGGTGAATTGACGACCGGGGCCACGGTGTTCGATCGGCGGCGGATTCGCGAGTGGCGCACGAACGTCGCCGTGGCCACGAAAGTCGACGCGGCGGGCGTGCGAGATTGCGTCCTGCGTGGCATCACCGCCGCGGGGGCAGCGTCGGAAGATGCCGCGTCCTGAGTGCACCGTTCGCCAAGCGGAGTATTATTGCGCCGATTTGAGGCAGCAACGCACTACGGCACATTAATTCGCGGTACTTTGGTCGGCGCGGCTTTTGGGGCGATGTCGTTGGCGGCGCGGCCGACGCGCACGTTGATCTTCACGACTTTCTTGTCTCGATAGATGCTGAGCGGGATTTCCCGACCGACCTCGGTCAGGCCGACCAGATTGATCAGGTGCATGTCGTTGTCGACGCTGATTCCGGCGTAGTCGAGAATGATATCCCCTTTTTGCAGCATTGCGCCGGCTGCCGGCGAGCCGGGCGTAACGTCGTTAATTCGCGCTCCCCGCGGTCGTCTCAGACCCACGCTAATCGCGGTGGCCGAATCGAACGTCGAGTCGAGCTTGACGCCCAGAAAAGCGCGCACCACGCTGTTGTGCTCGACGAGCTGCCTGGCGACCATCAGCACCTTGTTGATCGCGATCGAGAATCCAACCCCTTCGTTGGCGCCGGAGCTGGAGGCGATGGCCGTGTTCATGCCGATCACTTCGCCGCGGAGGTTAATGAGCGGGCCCCCGCTGTTGCCCGGATTGATGGCGGCGTCGGTTTGAATGAAATCCTGGAATTTCACCCCGTCGCCCAAGACCAGATCGTGCCGGCCAGTAGCGCTGACGATGCCAAAGGTGATTGAATGGCTCAAGCCGAAGGGGCTGCCCACTGCCAGCACGAAATCGCCGATTTCGACCTCTTCGCTGTTGCCAAGCCGGGCGACCGTCAAGCCGTGAGCGCTGACCGCCATCACGGCGATGTCCGTTTCCGGATCACTCCATACTCGAGTCGGATGGATCTGCCGGTCGTCATCCAGGCGGATCTTGATCTTTTTGACGTCGGCTCCCTTGATGACATGCCGATTGGTCAGTACATAGTCGCGGCCGTTAATTTTGACGATCGAACCGGACCCGGCCTCTTCGATTTGTCCCTTGCGGCCATAGCGAACGCCCGCGGCATCGGTTTTTTCAGCCTCGATGTGCACGACAGTCGGGCGGACCAGCTTAACGACCGTTTTGAGGACGTTGCTCTGCCGCTCGACGACGGCGCCTTCGCGAGCCAACGTCTCAAATAATTGGTCGCGCGCCGCGGCAGTGCGCGCGTCGTCTTCCTGGGTCTCGTCTTGTCCTGACGCCTGAGGGCCGCTGACGCATAGGGCGAGCCAGACCATCAGGCCAAAGGCGACTGACTTCGACATTCCTTCCAGGCACCGCATCTGTGGAACGCTCCTAAAGGACCGCGCGTGGGGCGACTATGTGTACCATAAAACCAAGGCCCCAACTTGGCAACCATCGCCCAGCTAGAATGTCTCCCCATTGCCGTCCACCAACGAAAAATGCACTGGCGAGTCTGCTCACCAAGCCTTCCCGAAGGTTGGCGGGCGGTTTGAACTCAACCAGCGCATCTCAGATTCGCGTGCGAGCCGAGCGGCCCAGCGTATTTTCGGCTTAGACGTCAATCTCGATGTCGTTGATCGAGACGTCACCATCGCCACTGTTGTCCAGCACTCGGCCCCAGTCGGCATCGCCGCCGGCGCCGCGTCCCAAGCGCTCGCTCTCGCGCTGGCAGTCAATGCACAGCGTCGCGTAAGGCAGGGCGTTGAGCCGGGCCATTGGAATCGTCGTAGTGCAAGACTCGCAGAGTCCGTACTGGCCGTCTCGCATCCGCTGCAGCGCGTTTTCGATGCTGGCCAACTCGCGGCTTTCGACCTCAGCCAATTGCGAGCTGATTTCATCCTGGGCTGAGTCGAGCGCCGCGTCCACGACGTCGCCGGCAGCCTGCGCCCGCAACTCTTTGAGTAAACTGAGATCCCCCGCCAACGCTGTGCGCAGCGCATCGCGGCGCATGATCAGGATCTGACGCATGCTCAGGATTGCATCTTTGCGTGCCATTCCGTTCACCTTCTTTGTCCGAACCTGGCCGCGGCCAAAAGGTTAGGGTCCCCCCTGATAGCCGCCGATGATGTGTTGCCAAGGGCCTCTGGTAGATGTGCAAAAGCTTGCTGTTCCGCTCTTCCGGCGCCCCGGTCGCGTTACGCCGCAACCAAACTATACTACGCATGTGAGCCGTTACGGGTCACAAAATCTCACTACTTTCTCAGGCCGGCGTGGCTGGCCCGACATTCTTGCCCCAGGGGTCTCAAAGTCAAGCCTCGACCCCGAGCGGTCTTTGGCCACCGGAGTTTCCCTAGATCCGCCGGCCAGCCGTCTTCTGGACACGTTTGCCAGATCGGAGTGACCCCCAATCCGCGGCGGCCGCCCCGCTCTCGCGGCGATCGTTATCGAATAATCGACACAACCGGCATAGATATACAGCCGTTTTTCTCCAAACAGGAAAATCCCTCCCAGTCGATGCTGGCACGCCGGCAAGCTGTTTTTTGACCGAGGCTCGAACGTAACCTAAATGACCTATGAGTGTTCCGCCGCGCATTGCACGGCGTGGCGTCGCTCAGGGCTGGAAACTCGTCGAGGTTTCGCATGGTCATTCTTACCACGAAGGCTTCATCAGTGTTGACGCACGGCTGCCGAGCGAGCGAATTGTGCCTGCGAATCGAAAGCGCCGGTCGCGAGCCGCACATTGTGCGACTCGCCTCGCATAAATGCACCGTCGGTTCGGACCGCGGGTGTACGCTGCGGCTGCGCGGCGGCGGCGTCCGTCCGATTGAATGTCTGATTCTTCGCACAGCGCAAACAGCGGCTGTTCGCGCCTGGGCTCCTGGCGTCCGGCTCAACGGCAACGAGATTGGCGACGCACCGCTTTGTGCCGGCGACCGCCTTTCGGTGGGACCCGTTGAGATTGAAATCCTCGCCATCGGCGCCGAAGCCATGCCGTCACGCTCTAGCGTCCAAGCGAGCGCCCCGCAGACCAAATCCTCCAATGGACTGAAATAGTGAAGGCCATGGCAAACACATCCGCCGAATTCGATTCGCATGGCACCCAGCACTCGGCCGAAGCGCCGCTGCTGTCGCCTGGCGCTCCTCGCCCCGGCAACCCG
>CAZUPX010001022.1:0-5496 GCA_964622155.1 uncultured Planctomycetaceae bacterium
CGACGGGGATGGGCCGCCTGGGATCGCGGCTGGTGTTCTTATTGCCCGGCAACCCAGTTTCGTGTTTGTGTGCATACGACTTTTTCGCTGGGCGAGCGATTCGCACGCTGGGCGGCCGAAGTTCCGATTGGCCGTACCGTCGCGTCCGCGGTCGACTGGCGCGCAAGCTTAATTCCGAGATCGGCCGTCTCGATTACGCCCGCGTGACGTTTGCGGACGGGTTCGTGACCCCGTTGGCGATCGGCGGCGCCTCGATCCTGTCCTCCACAACCCGTGCCGATGGCTTCGTGCTCGTTCCCGCCGACCTCGAAGGTTATCCCGAAGGGGCCGACGTCGAAGTCGTCCTGTATTAGAAGTCACGGCACCTGCTCGTACATTAGCACCGAATTACTTTCCGCAACCAAGCCTCCGTCTGAATCAGAGTATCGTGGTCTCCCAAGAACAATTCCTGGAAGTGCTCGACCGCGACGAAGCCCACCGCCGATTTGAGCGGGCGATTCGACTCGCACCGCTCGGCGCGGAGCCGCTCGGGTTGAGCGCGGCGCTCGGACGCGTGCTAGCCGAAGATGTCGTTTCCCAAGTCGACGTGCCGTCGTTCGATCGCTCGAATCTCGATGGCTTCGCGGTCCGCGCACTCGACACCTACGGCGCGCGCGAGGAACGGCCGCGGCCGCTCACGCTGCTGGACGAAATCGTGGCGACGGGCGTGGTGCCACAAACCCACGTCGTCGCTGGCACATGTGTTTCGATTGCCACCGGCGGCATGCTGCCCCGTGGCGCCGACGCGATTGTGGCGGTCGAAAATGCGGAGGTTGCGCGCGGTCAGGTTGCCGTCACAAAATCGGTCACGCCGGGCAGCGGTGTCACGTTTGCCGGCACCGACATCTCGCGCGGCGAGACCGTGCTGCGCCGCGGCACGCTGCTGACCAGCCGAGAGACCGGCGTGCTGGCGGCGATCGGAGCCAGCAGCGTCCAAGTCTGGCGGCGGCCGCGCGTGGCGATTGTCTCGACCGGAGATGAGATCATCGCACCCGGCGAGCCGATGCGGCCAGCGATGGTCTATGACTCCAACGCGCGCATCCTGGCCGACGCCGTGCGCGAACTGGGGGCCGAACCGGTCGAGCTGGGCATCGTGCGCGACGATGTTGACCAACTGCGGAAGGTGCTGAGCGATGCATTGGCCGCTGCCGACGTGGTCTTGCTTTCTGGTGGCACGAGCAAGGGCAGCGGCGACCTGTCGTACCGCGTGGTCGCCCAGCTTGATTCGCCTGGCATCGTAGTTCACGGCGTGGCGCTCAAACCGGGCAAGCCCATCTGCCTGGCCGCGCACCGCGGCAAGCCGGTGGTCATCCTGCCCGGGTTTCCGACTTCGGCGATCTTTACGTTTCACGAGTTCGTGGCTCCTGTGATTCAGGCACTGGCGGGCAGCGCCGCTGAGGCGTCGGCGGCCGTCGAAGCCATACTGGCTGTGAAGGTCAACTCCGAGATCGGCCGCACCGAGTTTGTTTTGGTTGGACTTGTGCCGGATGTAGACACCGCCGCGCTTGTGGCCTATCCGATGGGTACCGGGTCTGGCTCGGTCACCACCTTCAGCCGCGCCGACGGCTTCGTCGTGGTTGGCCGTCATCAAGAGATTGTCGAGTCCGGCACACGGGTCCATGTGCAATTGATCGCGCGCGACGTTCAGCCGGCCGACCTCGTGGTGATCGGCAGTCACTGCATCGGGCTGGACTATCTCATGGGTCTGCTGGCCGATCGCGGCTATCGCAGCAAGTTTCTGGCGGTCGGCAGCACGGCCGGACTGGCCGCCGCGATGCGCGGTCAGTGCGACCTGGCCGGCATCCACTTGCTCGACGTGAAGTCGGGGCAGTACAACCGCGCCTTCCTCACGCCCGAGTTGGAACTGCTCAACGGGTACCGCCGTCTACAGGGCGTCGTCTATCGCTCGGGCGACGCGCGATTCGAAGGCGAGGCCGTCTCAGAGGCAATCGCCGAAGTAAAGAACGATCCGGCTTGCCTGATGGTCAATCGCAATCAAGGCAGCGGCACGCGGATACTGATTGACCGGCTGTTGGAAGGCGCCCAGCCGGCCGGCTACAGCGTTCAAGCCCGAAATCATCACGCGGTCGTCGCCGCCGTATTGCAAGGCCGCGCCGACTGGGGCGTGGCCATCGAGTCGGTCGCCCGCGACGAGCGTCTTGGCTTCCTGCCCATCGGCGACGAGCACTATGACTTCGTCGTTCCGAAGTGCCGTCTGCAGCGACCGGCGGTACGAGCATTTCAGGAGCTGTTGGCCGATCGGCAAGTGCGGGCCCACCTGGAAAGTATGGGGCTCAAGTCGAGTTAGCCGCTTGCTCTGGCACAATGACTTCACCCCGTCCCACGGCCACCATGTCGCCGTGGTACGTGCGATAGGTTGAATGCACGAGGGCGTCATCGACCGGGTAGTCGAGGCGGCGCAGCTCGCGGAACAGCAATTGGATGACAAGCGGCTGGTCGCGGCCACCACTGCGGAAGGTGGGCAGCAACTTGGTCGGCTGGCTGCCGAACAGACCGATCGTGCCGCGGCGCATGCCGGCGGCGGGGCGGATGCCGCAGGGTCCGAAGACGAAGATCGTGCCCGCGATCATGTTGATGCCCACGAAATCGCCGCAGCCGCCCACGGCGATCAGGCCGCGACGCATCGTGTGTCCGACTTCGTTGCCCGTTTCGCCGTGAATTAGGATCGTGCCGCCGGTCATGCCGCGCCGGCTGCCGCGATAGGCCGAGCCAATGAGATGTCCCACGCGGCCGCGAACGTGGACGAGGCCGCCGTGCATTTCTCCGCCCACCCAATCGCCCGCATTCCCCGAGACGTGAATCTCGCCACCGGTCATTTCGCTGCCGACGTGCCGGCCGGCGTCTCCTTCGACGTGGATCACGCCCTCGGACATGCCGGTGCCGATCCAGTGAACGCCGGCCAGATTGCCTTCGAAGTCGAGGCGGTCGTCGGCCGTGCCTGAGACGGCGAAGAAATCGCCCAGCGGCCGCTTCTCGTTGCCGTGAAAAATTTCGAACCGCTCGATATCCGCCAGCGACTTGCCGCGCACGGTTGTCGGCAAGAAGCCCTCGATCTCAACCGGGACGGTGGTTTGAGCTTTGTAGGTGAGTCGAAGCGGCATACGTTGGAGACGCGAAGGCGAGGAAGCTACCGTGGTGAGGCGAGTCCGTGGAGTATAATCGAGCGCGAATGAACTCGAAAGGACGCGAGTTGATCAGCATGCTCACGCAAACGTGTGCACGGCACCCAGACCGAGACCCATTAGTATGACTCGCGGTGCAATCATCTTGTGTGGCGGACGCAGCAGCCGGATGGGGCTCCCGAAGCTGGCGCTGCCATTTGGACCGGAGGTGATGCTGCAGCGGATCGTCCGGCTTGTTAGCGAGGTGTGTGGTCCGATCGTGGTCGTCGCGGCGCAGAGTCAAGAGTTGCCCGAGTTGCCCGAATCGGTATCCGTGGCCCGCGATGAGCGATCCGATCGTGGCCCGCTCGAAGGCTTATCGGCAGGGCTCAAGGCGCTACCCGACGGCGTCGAAGCCGCTTACGCCACCAGTTGTGACGTGCCGCTGCTGGTGCCGGCGTTTGTGCAGCGCATGTTTGACCTGTTGGGCGATAACGACGCGGCCGTGCCGGTTTGTGACGGATTTCATCATCCGCTGGCGGCAGTGTATCGGCGAGCGGTGTTGAGCAAGATCGACGAACTGTTGGCGGCGGACCGCTTGCGGCCGGTGTTCCTGTTCGATGCGGTGCCGACGCGTCGCGTCGAGGAAAGCGAGCTGATCGACGTCGACCCGCAACTCAACACGCTCAAGAACCTGAATCATCCGGCTGACTATCTGGCCGCGCTAGCGCAAGCCGGATTCACGGCGCCGGTTGACGTTTTGGCAAAGCTGGCAAGCGTCGAGTGAATGCCACGGCGGACGGTTAACCACAAAGACACAAAGGACACGAAGAAGTCTGTTTCCTTAGTCTCTGTGTCCTTTGTGTCTTTGTGGTAAATTGCCTTGTGTGCACCACCAATCCGCTCACTCGCACGCGATCACTTCGTGCTCGTGCAAGTAATCTTCAGTCACCGGGTAGTTGCGGAAGCGGATCGAATAATACTTCTCGAACCACTCGGCGATGTCGGTCTCGACGTCGTGGTCGTAATCGGGTGAAACGTGCAGCGTCTTGCCATGCACCGGGTTGCGAATCTCCCCCAGTTCGACGATCATCTCGCCCGCTTTGATCACGTAGCGAGGCAGCTCGAACATCGTTTCCTTGTTCTCGTGCGGCGTGTAGATTGTGATGTCGGCATCGGCTCCGGGACCCAAATGCCCCTTATTTTTGAGACCCAGAATCTTGGCCGGCCCACTGCGAGTGATGATACAGATTTCCGAAAGCGTGTACTCGCGATCCAGATCGCCCAGCGTCGAGCGCTCGAGCACCTTGGGGTTGACCGTCTTGAGCACGTCGCGCCGCCAGGTGCGGTCCATCAGCAGGCGGATGATCTGCGGGTACGCCATAAACGACCCGCCGTTGGGATGATCGGTGCTCATCACCACGCGCCACGGGTCTTGCACCAGCAGGTACCACTCCAGCCCGATGGCCCATTGCAACGAGTGGATCAGGCTCTTGTTTTTGTATTCGATAGGGGCGATGCCGCAGCCGGCTTCCATTTCGGTATCGGCCGAGAACCACTTGCTCTTGTAGATATTGCTCAGGTAGTAGCCCAGCGGTCCATCGCCGGTCATGCTCGTGGTTTCGCCAAACAGGACCTGGCCGACGTCGACCGTCAAGTTCGGGTTCGCGTTGACGTAGTCGGCCAGCTCGACGGCTTTGGAGTTAAACGTGTTCTCGTCCGCGTCGCCGCCACCGTAGCTGTGAAACTGAATGTGCGTCAGGTGCCCGCCGTGGCCTTCCAGCGCCTTCATCGTCTCCAGCGTGGTGGTCCAGTTGCCGGGCAGGCCCAGGTTGTTGGCGTGGATGTGCACTCGATGGGGCAACCGCAGTTCTTCGGCGGCTTCCGCCACGCCGCGAATAATCTGCCGCGGCGTGACGTTAAAGTGCTCGACCATGGAATCGAGCCCGCTGACGTTGCCCCCTTGCTTCTGCTTCCAGACCTCGACTCCGCCGGGGTTGACCATCTTGGGGGCGTAACCCTTGGCCGCCGATAGCAGCCAGCCGAGAAACGCCTTCACGCGCTGCGGGTCCTTGTTCGCAATCGCCCGCATGATGTAGTGGTTGTTGCCCACCAGAACGTAAAAGCCCTTGTCGATGCAGGGCGTGTCGTCGAACTCCTCGTGAACGTGACGGGCGGCCAGCGGTGGAATCGCCGCGTCGAAGGCGGTGGTGTAGCCCATGCCGGCGTACTTGTAACCGGTGGCAAACGTGCTGGGCACGCTGCCCATCGTGCCGCTGTGCGTGATGGCGGTACGGACGACGTTGTCGGCGCGGCGCTTTTCCTCGGGCCGCAT
>CAZUPX010001023.1:0-6445 GCA_964622155.1 uncultured Planctomycetaceae bacterium
TGCCCACGTACTCGAGCAGATACATGCTGATAAACGGCGCGCCGACCATGGCGGCCAGATTCCAGAAGCAGGAGTAGAGGATGAAGCCGCGAAAGTCGCGATGTCGAAAGGGCCCGGCCAGGGCGTCCCAGAGCTTGATCTCGGCCGGATGCGTGACCGCTGGCTCTTCGACGCGCCAGAACAGCAGGATGTCGGCGACACCCAGCACAGCGCCCAGCGCGATGATGCCTGCGAATGCGGCCCGCACGTTGACGCCGCTTTTGAAGAAGAACAAAGCATTGACCAACAGTGCCAGGGCGGCGGTCCACTGTTGTGAAGAATGTCGCAGGCCCCAGAATCGGTTCAGCCCCTTGTGCGGCAGGTAGTCGCCCATCCAGCTCAGCCACAGCGGCGTGCAGAAGTGCAAGGTCGCGTGGTTGACGGCCGTGAGCGTGATCAGCGTCCAGACCCAGACGGTGTCGTCGACTTGCGGAAACAGCCACGGCCCCAGTGCCGCCGGCAGAAAGATCATCCGCTGCACGACCGAGACCGCCAGCCACAGCGGCTTGCGGCACGCCAGGTGCTGCACCGCGATTGCCGAGAGCAACTGCATGCACACCAGGCCCAGCGGCAGCGCGCCCAGGATGCCAATGTGCAGACCGCTGGCCCCCATCGAGCGCGCGAACTCGACCGTGGCCGGCGAGGTCGTCAACTGCGTGTAGGCCATGCCGCAGCAGCCGGCCACGACAATCGCCCGTTTGGCTTTTTCCAGAGGCCATGCGGGAAGGCGAGGTCTTTCGAAAAACCGATCGGCAATCTTCAATTGTTGCAATCCAAAAGCGGGTGCCGCCTGACGAATTCGAAAAGGGGCGGAAAGAATACGAGCCGCGGTGCCCAGCGGCCAAGATGGATTTGTTGTGCCAGCGTTTGCCCCGCTTACCGAGATACCGCGCGCGTTACCCCGGTTGTCCCTTCAACGCGCCGGGGCTCCACGAAGGCCTTTGCGACAGGGGACGAAACTGGTAATTTAGGGCCTATGGGAGATCAGCATCGCACGGGAGCAGCGAGCCTCCTGCCTGCTTGCTGACGCTTCGGCAGATCGGTTGCCAAGCTGCGGCCGATAAACTGAAAGTTGAACACTGCGCGAGGGTAGACTGTCACACGATCATGCGCAAGTGCTGGGTGACATGCCGGGTTCCGGGTGACATGCCCGCGCTTCGCGGGCCTGCTCTCGGTAGAGTTCAGTGTGGCGACCTCACCCCGATTTGGAATACTCGCATTCGATGGTGGTTGTAGCTCAGTTGGTTAGAGCACCAGATTGTGGATCTGGGGGTCGCCGGTTCAAGTCCGGTCAGCCACCCTTCAACTCTTAAACGAGAGCCTGCCGAAATCATCGCTTGGATTACCTGGCATCCGCTCGGTCGCCGACTGCCAACTCGACACCGTCTGTGGCAGTCGCGTCTCTTTTGGGTGTTGACTTCTCGCTGCGATTCCTTAGGCGACGGCCTTTTGTGTGAACAGGCCCGCGTTGTACGCTGCCCGCTCGATGCACCGCAAAGCTTCGACCAACTGCGCTCGGGTGTGGTTGGCGGTCAGGCTGATCCGCAGCCGCTCGCTTCCGTGGGGCACCGCCGGGAACGGAACCGAGTTCACGCAGATGTTGGCCTGGTGCAGTTCGAGCGTCATTTGTCGCAGGATCGGCATCGAGCCGACGATCACCGGAATGATCGGGCTGGGGGCCTCGCTGATCTTAAAGCCCATTCGCGCTAGCTCGCTGTGCATGAAGCGGCAATTGTCCCACAGCCGCTCAACACGCCAGGGCTCTTCTTCGATGACTTCGATCGCGGCAGCCGCCGCGGCCGTAACCATAGGCGAAGGAGCCGTAGAGAACATGCCCGAGCGAGCGAAGTAGCGGATGTACGTTACCAGGTCCGACTTGCCGGCCACAAAGCCGCCGCAAGCACCCAACGCCTTGCTCAGGGTGCCAACGTGCAGGTCGATCTGGCCTTCGATGCCGAAGTGAGCGGCGGCCCCGCGGCCACCTTCACCCAGCACGCCCGTCGAATGAGCTTCGTCCACCAGCAGCATGGCGTCGTGCTTGCGGACCACTTTCAAAATCTCGCCAAGCGGTGCCGCGTCGCCGTCCATGCTGTAAATTCCTTCCACGGCTACCAGCCGGGTCTTGGCATCGCGATTTCGGCGGAGCACTCTGTCGAGGTGCTCGACGTCGTTGTGGCGGAAGACTTTGATTTGTGCGCCTGAAAGCTTGGCTCCATCGACCATGCTGGCGTGCGACAGGCGGTCGAGAATGACCACGTCGTGCTTGCCGCAAACGGCCGAGATCACGCCGACGTTGGCCGAGTAACCGGTGGCGAACACACAGGCTTCTTCGGTGCCCTTGAAGTTGGCGAGTTTAGCTTCCAGCTTTCGCGTGGTTGGGAAGGTGCCCACGAGCAATGGCGAGCTGCCCGCGCCGGTCCCGTACAGCAGGGCGGCCAGGCGGGCGGCTTCAATGACTCTGGGGTGGCTGGCCAGTCCGAGGTAGTTGTTGCTGGCGAGCATGATCATCCGCCGCTCGCGAGCGTCGCGAGGATAGTCGACCAAGGCTTCGGCGTCGCTCGGTTCGAGCAGCATGCGGCCGTAAAGGTTGTGGCCTTTTGATTCGAAGTGCTCGAGCGCTTCGGCGAACATGCCGGCCGCGGTGCGGAAATCGACCCCGTTTTCGCGGGCACGCAGCACGTCGACAAGCGACAGTTCTTCGGTAACTTCCATCGACGCGCTGACTTTGGCGATTTGCAAGGCGGTGGTCATGACAAGCTCCGAGTCGTGTAGAGGGTGGTGTGCGTTTGTTCCAGTTTTGCCGGCCCACTGCCAGCTTCTACCCACCCAAGCGTGAGACGCTGCCAACTGTTACACGCTCGCAAAAAAAACGGGAAATCGCGGCAAGAATGTGCCCAAAAAGCCATTTCGCGTGCTGCCCATATCTATGCGGCATTTTTGGCGATTTGTGGCATCCTTTTGATGCCAATCACAGCCTCGGCGTGTGTCTACTACAGCAGGTCCATGTAACAAACCCCAATGGCCTGCGCCTTGATGAGTACGGTCGTTAACCTCGGCAAAAAACGTCAAACGTAAGGACTACCGCCGTGGCCACTCTAGAACTGGAAACAATCCGAGAAGTCACCCCGCCAGTTTGCCGAGACACTCGCACCGCGGAGAGCCAGTCCTCGGTGACCGTCGAGCAGGTTCGCACGCGACGCCAGCGGCAGGAATTTGTTGACTTCCCCTGGCAGATCTACCAAGGGGACGCCAACTGGTGCCCGCCGTTAAAGATCGAGGCCCACGCGGCCATCAATCACAAGAAACATCCCTTCTATAAGCACGGCACAGCCGTGCAGTTTTTGGCGCGGCGAGAGGGCAAGGTCGTCGGTCGGATCTTGGTAAGCGACGATCCGAACTACAACGCCGAGCACAACGCCAACGTTGGCTGCTTCGGCATGTTCGAAACTATTGACGATCGCCAAGTGGCCAGGTCGCTCTTAAATGCCGCAGCCCGCTGGCTGCGTGCTCGCGGCCGCACATCGATCATCGGACCGATCGACTATTCAACCAACTATCCCTCGGGCTTGCTCGTCGAAGGCTACGACACGCCCCAGCGCGTGATGATGAACCACAATCCGCCGTACTACGCTGACTTGCTCGAAGGTTGTGGCTTGAAGAAAGCCAAAGACATGTACGCCTGGTGGTTCGACAGCGACAACCCGTCGCTCGACGACTGGACTCTCCGCGCCGACCGCGTGGCCAAGCGCGGCGGCGTGACCATTCGCCCCGTGCGTTTCAAGGACTTCGACGCTGAGGTCGCCCGCTGCATGCAGGTCTACAACGAGACCTGGGAAAAAACCTGGGGCTTCGTGCAAATGACGCCGGACGAATTCCGCCATCTGGCGCACCAACTTAAGCAGACGGCCGTACCGGAACTGCTGCTGTTGGCGGAAGTCGGCGGCCAACCGGTCGGCTTCTGCGTGACGCTTCCCGACCTGAATGAAGCGATCCGCCCGACCAATGGCCGGTTGACGTCGTGGGGCCTGCCGATCGGCCTGGTCAAGCTGCTGCGCGGCATGAAGCGTGTTCAGACCGCAAGGATGGCGGTGCTCGGCATATTACCGGCGTTTCGCAAGCGCGGCATCGCGGAGCTGATGATCCTGCGAGCCTTCCAACACGGCAAACACAAGCTGGGATACACCGGCGCGGAGCTCGGCTGGACGCTCGAAGACAACGAGATGATCAACCGCACCGTCGAAAGCGTCGGCGCCAAACGTTACAAGCGGTTCCGGATCTACGAGCGGTCGATTTAACCGGACCAAGGCAATGGGCCGCCCGAACGGGCACTAGCTTCCAATCGAGTTGGCAACGTTTGTAAAAGTGGTCTTGACGCAAAGCCTTGCAATCAGCCTTTGAGGGGCTAGAATCGCAAGCACGCGCCGGCGAAAATCCGGCGAGGCGCCCGTTTCGCAAATACCCCCCAGGCCCGAATCTCGCGCGTCGAGGTTGCGGGCCTGTTGTGTCCATGCACTAGATCAGCACACATACTCCAGGAGCAGCCGCCATGCATCCCTCGTTCCTATCACGCACGCGCAAGCAGGCCGTCGTCAGCCGCCGCACGGTAATCAAGACTCTGGCCGCCGGATTTGCCGCCGGCGCCATGGGCGATCGTCCAAGGCGGGCGTTGGCGGCCGCGGGCGAATCCAGCCTTCCCGCGCCACAGTTCGTCGATACCAATGGCATCAAGCTGGCTGTCTACGAACAGGGATCGGACATGAACCTACCGGTCGTGCTGAGTCATGGATTTCCGGAACTGGCCTATTCGTGGCGTCATCAGCTTCCGGCGCTGGCGGCCGCCGGCTACCGCGCCATCGCGCCAGATCAGCGCGGCTACGGGCTCTCCGACCGGCCGGAAAAGATTGAGGCCTACACGATCGTCGAGCTGTGCAACGATATGGTGGGACTGTTGGATGCCAAGAAGATCAAGAGAGCCGTGTTCTGCGGGCACGACTGGGGCGGGATCGTGGTGTGGATGATGCCGCTTTTGCATCCCGATCGCACGGCCGGCGTGATCGGCGTCAACACGCCACTCATGCGCCGTTCGCCGGCGCCGCCGATCACCATGCTGCGGCAGATTCGCGGTGACGACAACTACATGGTGGCCTTTCAGGAGCCGGGCGTTGCCGACCGCGCATTGTCGGCCGACGTGCGCAAGACGTTCACCATGCTCATGCGCCGCGGCGGGCTGTTCAAGGCCGAAGCATTTGCCAAGCTCCCGCCCGACGCTCCCGAGCGCAAGTTCCAGTTGCTCAAGATGCTCGAAGCGCCGGTCGAGAGCTTTGGCGGCGAAATGTTTCTCAAGCCGCGCGAGCTCGATTTCTTCGTCGACACGTTCATGAAGACCGGCTTCACCGGCGGCATCAACTGGTATCGCAACCTGGACCGCAACTGGGAGCTGACCAAAGACGTGGTGTTCAAAGTAGACGTGCCGAGCCTGTACGTCGGCGCGGCCGACGACGTCGTGCTCCCCCCGTCGAGTGCCAATGGCATGGAGCAGATGGTCGCCGATCTCGAAAAACAAACCATCGCCGACTGCGGGCATTGGACCCAGCAAGAGAAGCCCGAGGAAGTCAATCGCATCGTGATCGACTGGCTGAAGCGCAAGTTCAACGGGTAGCTTCGTCTGGTGTGCCATTGGCATCTTGCCAGTGCCTGCCTACATACCATGCGGCACCGTCGGCAGAGCCTCGTTTGCCTCTGCTATACTGCCGGGATGAGCGAAGTAGCCAACTCATTCATGCCTCCCATTACGGCTGGCCTAGTCGTTGTGTCCGCGCTCGTGCTCTTCGCCGCCGCTGGCCTCATGGTTTGGCTGTTCTCAGAGAAGCGCGGTGGTGATTGACACCCCCATGATCCCCGCCCCCAAGCACCGCTGGTTCCGGTTCTCGCTGCGGACGTTGTTCGTTGGCCTGACGCTTCTGTCCCTGCTTTTTGGCTGGCTCACTTGGAACCTGCAACGAAAGCGCGCGAGGGATGCACTGCTGCATGCCGGAGTGCTGGTGCAGGTGCCGGCCAAGGATATGACCTATTGGCAAAACTTGCGATACCCATCGAATCTTCCGCTCGGATTGCGAGTTGTGGGCGGAAGAGTCATCCAGGAGATCATTTTGACTGATCGACGGGGGCACTCATGGACAGTCAGTGACCTTCAACGTTATCAAGCCGCGTTCCCGGAGGTGCTTGTGAGACTGGAAAAGGGTCACCAGCCGACGGTAACCCTACCAACCCTAATCCGAACGGATTGAATCGATTCGCCACAAGTCGCGCCGCCAGACAGAAAAAACGGACAGAAAAAACGGGTCAGAACGGCTCTGTAGAAAACTCGGATGGTTAAGAGAATCATGACATTGTGGGTGAGAGCCAT
>CAZUPX010001024.1:0-8326 GCA_964622155.1 uncultured Planctomycetaceae bacterium
CCGGCAACAGCGGCGGCCCGCTCGTCAACATGTCGGGCGAACTTTTGGGACTCAACACATGGACGCGAACAGACAGCCAGAATCTCAACTTCGCGATTGGCCTGCCCCACATCAAGCAACTCCTCGACGAGGGCAAATTGCTGCTCGAACAGGGTAACGGAGCCATTGCGGAGCGTTTCGAGAATTTGCCAAATCCGTGGCGCGACAGCGTCGAAGCGCGCGTTGACAAGCATCTGCCGCCGCCCAAGGTCAAGGCACAATTGCCTCCCGAGAAACGCGATGAGGCGCAGCCTCCAACAAATGCACCAGAGGTTCCACGCGAAGCGGCACCAAAGCGGACTATTTTTGAACCGTTCCCCTCGGGGCGGGTCTACTCGCCGAGTAACTTCGACATTGACACAAGCGCACTCAACCCGAAGGACAAGAACCTAATTGTCCTGAAACGTGCTAACGGCAAGGAGTTTGCACTTGCCAGCCACTACAAAGGCAAGCTAAACGGCCTGTCGATCGGCCGTCACGACAACGGAAACCCGATGGTCTACGCGAACTACTACCAGGGGAAGCGACACGGCCTGATGAATACCTGGGATATAGACGGCGCGCGCGTCATCTTCAGCCAATGCAGGATGGGGCGACGCATTGGCATCACGTGCTTCTTTGTAGATGGACGCTTGCGGTTACTGCTCGACTACGACTTCGACGAGCCGAAGTGCATCCGCATGGTGCAAGGCGACGAGATTGAAAAGAATTTCTTGAGCGAATCCGACGCCGAAAAAGATGCCCAGACTGCTGAGCTCCTCGCCAGGTACAAAACAGTCGAGGACGATCTATTCGAGAATGAACTTGAGTTCAAAAGGCAAGTCAAGAAGGTTTACGAGACATGGCAAAAAGCGCTGACGGCTCAAAACGCGATCGAGGCTCGCGCGCGAAGTCAAGCAGAGCTCGCCCAGAGACAGGCCGCAGATCAAGATGCAAGGGCACAATTCGTGCAGCAAATGAACGAAGTCTTGAAGCCGCAAGGGCCGATCACTCTGCCAGTGATCGTGAAGTAAATAAGTATGAAAAAAGGCGCTCGCGATGCTGCTTCTGATCGCTGTCCCCGCAATGACTGACTCTAGCGCTAAAATTCACATCTGCCACACAACGACAAAGCACGGATGCTCCCACGCCCCGAAAAGCGTGCGGCGCCGAAGCTGTAGTTGTCCGAAGAAGAAGTGATCCCCAGATTTCACAGATAGGAATCACTAACAAAGGCGAGCAACAGACCTGCGCCGTCGGCACGTGTTTTGAATTCGTCCCCTCTTCTGACCCATCTGCGTAATCTGTGAAATCTGTGGATCGTTTTTCCTGCCTTAATTCAGCGCCGTCGAGTCGCTGGCAAAGTCGACCGTCGGGTCGTGATCGTAGAAGTACCGCGAGATCATCTGCGCCAGGTGGCTGACAAACTGGCGGCGGAACTCAGGCTCGGGCTTGTCCCCGGCCGGAATCGCCGAGTTGGGCGGAAAGATCGTCTGCGGCAAGTGGCGCTCAAACACCGGATCTTTGCCGTGCGCCACGTCGTACACCAGAATCTTCAAGTTGGCTTTGCCTTGGTACAACGTCTGGCCCTGGTACAGGCTGAACTCCTCAAGGTCCAAGCCGACGACGATGTCGGCCTCCAGCGCCTTGCCGATCTCCACGTACTCTTCCCAATTGTTTTCGTCGGCCCATTCGAAGACGTCGCGCTGATCGACCAGCTTGATCTTGCGAACGTTTTTCTCCAGCAACGTGCCAACCGCTTTGGCCAGGTCGCGCGAAACGCTCGCATCGCGAAAGTGCAGCGCGGTCACCGGCCGGCAGACGATAGCCACCGTCTTTCCGCGCAAACCCGCGAACTCGGCGTGCGTGTTGTGACCTTCGATCACGTACATCGCGGTCGCCAGCAGGTTGCACCCCGGGGCAACCGATACGCTCGCGGCGGCCAACACCAGCGCCATCGCGACGCACAGCCGATTGGAACGAAAGCGGTCCATCGCATCTCCTTGCTACTTCCGTGCAGTTATTGTCAGCCGCGAGCCAGTCGCAGCATCCATTCCGCAATTACTAGCGCGATTGCCACGAGGCCGACGACGGTCATCGCGGTATCGCTCGCGTGCCAGGCAAACCAGCGGCCGCGCGCCGCGACGATCATTGCTCCCACCGACGCGACCGCCGACGCGGCGGCCAGCAACGTTCCACTCGCGTGAACCCGCAGCGCCTCGGCCAGGCGGCCGTGGGTCGCCAGGGCCCAAGACGTTGTCATGCCGCAAGCCGGACAGCGCCAGCCGATCACGGCGTTCAACGTGCAAGGTGGCAAACCGAGTTGCTCGTGCGTTCCCAAGCCGCGCGGGTCCGGCCGTAAATTGGCAGCCAGAAACAAGGCCGTCATCAAACCGATTCCCACCAGCGCCGTCAGGATTCGTGCGCGGGGAGAAAGTGCGGCTGAAGTGCTTTGCCGCGGCGAAGTCACGCGTTTTTCCATGAAAGGGATGCGGAGCATAGCGACCCGGGGTGGCACGTGCAAGGGCGTTTAGCGGCGCGTAAGTGATACCATGTCAGAAGTGTGCCACTGGCTCTGCCAGTGCTGTTGGCTGATAGTCCGCGATTAAGGCACACTGGCGGAGCCAGTGGCACACGATCCAAGAATGTATGCCAAAGCTGTACCACCACCTTCCGACTGGTACAGACAGGCCGAGTTCCCGCTAGCTTACCTGAGGTTGCTGAGCCTGGGGAGTCTCGGCCGACTTGGCCAGTTGGTCGGCCTGGACTTGAGTGAGCGAAATCCGCCGGATCGCCCCGGCCTTTCCGGTTTGTGGATCGACGTCCACGATCGTCCCCAGCAGCCGCACGTCGTCGTTGGCCACTTCGAAGTGGGTTGGATTGAACGTGAGAGTTGATTCCAGCACGCGGTCGGTCCGCCGGCCGAGGATGCTATCGAACGGACCGGTCATTCCGACGTCGCATTGAAAGGCTGTGCCGCCGGGCAGAATGCGCTCGTCGGCGGTTGGCACGTGCGTATGAGTGCCGAGCACGGCGCTTACGCGGCCGTCGAGATAGCGGCCCATCAACTGCTTGTCGCTGGTGGCTTCGGCGTGCAGATCGACCAGGATCACCTTGATCTCAGGTGGCAAGGCGGCCAGCACCCGATCGGCGGCCGTCCAGGGGCAATCGACCGGCCTCATAAACACGCGGCCCAACAGACTCAGCACGGCCACTTGGGCGCCGTTTCGGGCACGGACGACGGCAAACTCGCGGCCGGGAGCGGTGGCAGGGAAATTGGCCGGCTTGACGATGTTCGGTTTCGACTCCAGCACGCCGATGATCTCGCGGCGGCGGTAAATATGATCGCCCAGCGTGATGCAGTCGACACCAGCGGCAATCAGCTCATGATAGTTGGCCGGCGTCAGGCCCGATCCGCCGGCCGAGTTCTCGGCATTCGCGACCACCAGGTCCAACCGCTCATCGCGGATCAAACCGGGAAGTGCCCGCACGACGATTTGCCGTCCGGGTTTGCCGACGATATCGCCAATCAACAAAAGCCGCACGCTACGGCGCTTCTTTCTAGGCTACTTCGCAATTTCCGTAATGCGCGTTTCACGCAGCACGGTGACTTTGATTTCGCCCGGGTAGGTGAGTTGTTGTTCGCAAGTCTTGGCGATGTCTCGGCAAATCTTGGCCGCCGAGACGTCGGTGGTGTCCTTGGCCCTGACGATCACGCGCAGCTCGCGGCCGGCCTGGATGGCAAATGCTTGATCGACGCCGTCGAAGCCGGTGGCGATCTTCTCCAGCTCTTCCATCCGCTTGACATACCGTTCGAGGGTCTCGCGGCGTGCGCCAGGCCGCGAAGCACTGCACGCGTCGGCCGCCGCCACCAACACCGTGTACGGGTGGTCGATGCGGATATCGTCGTGATGGCCCAGCGCGGCGTGGACCACTTCGGGGCCCTCGCCGTAGCGCTTCAGCAGCTCGGCCCCGATCTTGGGGTGCCCGCCTTCGGCTTCATGGTCGGCGGCCTTGCCGATATCGTGGAGCAGGCCGCAACGGCGCGCAAGCCGCCCGTCGAGACCAAGCTCCTCGGCCAACAGCCCGGTCAAGAACGCGACTTCAATCGAGTGCCGCAGCACGTTCTGGCTGTAGCTGGTTCGAAAGCGGAGCCGCCCCAGCAGGTGAATGATCTTGGGGTGCAAGCCCGGTATGTCAGTTTCCTGCGCGGCTTCCTCGCCTCGCTTCTGGATGTGCTGCTCCATCTCGGTCTGCGTTTCGGCCACCAGCTCTTCGATGCGCGTGGGATGGATGCGGCCGTCGGCAATCAGCTTGTTGAGCGACAGTCGGGCGATCTCGCGGCGCACGGTATCGAATCCACTGACGATCACCACACCTGGGGTATCGTCGATGATCACGTCGACGCCAGTGGCTTTTTCGAAGGCGCGGATGTTGCGGCCCTCGCGGCCGATGATGCGTCCTTTCATCTCATCGCTGGGGATGTCCACCGTGCTGGTAGTGGTTTCGGCGGTGTGCGTGGCGGCGTATCGCTGGATGCAGGTCAACAGCGCGTCGCGCGACTTGGCCTCGGTGGTCTCGGCCAGCCGCCGCTCGTGCTTCATGATCACGGCGCCGGCTTCGTGCTGCAGCTCGCGCTCGAGCA
The DNA here is from genome assembly GCA_964622155.1 of uncultured Planctomycetaceae bacterium. Lineage (GTDB taxonomy): Bacteria > Planctomycetota > Planctomycetia > Pirellulales > PALSA-1355 > CAZUPX01. The sequence continues at coordinate 4,664 of CAZUPX010001024.1, forward strand.
TCTCCATCAGCCGGCTGGTGGCCTCGTCGCGGCTCAGGCCGGAAAGTGAGTGGAGCGTTTGGCGCTGCAAGTCCAGGACGTTGGCCAATTCCTCGTTGCGGCGGTTGGTGTCCTCGATTTTCTCGGCCAATTTGCGCTGCGTCGTCTCGACCATTTTTTCCTGGCGGCGCAACTGGTCGATCTGCTGCTCCGTGGTGTCCTGGCGCTTGTCGAGCAGCCGCTCGCGCTCATGGAGCTCTTGCCGCAGCTTGGCCAGCTCGCGCTCGCCTTCGGCCTTCTGCTGAATGGCCACTTCCTTGATTTCGAGCTCGGCCTCCTTGCGGCGGTTGGCGCTTTCGCGATCGGCGCGCGAAACGATTTCCTTGGCTTCGCTTTCGGCGTCTCGACGACGGAGACGGTCGAGAAACTTGGTGCCCACGAACGTAAGCACCGCCGCCACGGCGATTAAGACAATGACAATTGTGATGTCCACGGCTCGCCTCTTTTCGGCGTGCGTCGCGGGAATCAGGGTTGCCAGCACGCCGACGATACGCCGGCCGTGCGGGCCGAAGCGGAAGAGAGCCGAAGCAAGCGGCTTATCGAGCCTTGGCGGCGCACCAAGCACAGGGGGGAAACTCCCCCCCGACTAAGTGTGCCGAGACTGCGGACTGCGCACCGACTCGGTTGCGGCAAAGACCGGACAGAGTTCCCCGCCCCAAGCCCATTGCCTGGCGAGCCGGAAAACGGAGCGTATGGGATGGTTTGCTCTCGTGAAAGTTCCCCGCCCGTGGCATCCACGCGCCGCGGAGCTTTCTGCCAAGATGTCAGCCATGCTCATCCATTCATGCGGGATCTCGCAGCGCGCCGCGGCACCGATCGCCGAGCGACGATGGAACACCATCTCGCTCGCCATCCGAAAGCGCCGGCTGACGGCTTGAGTCCCCGGCACCAGGCCGAGGAGAAATCGCACAATCAAAAGCAGATACATCGTTACTGCGCTTTTCCCGCAAATCGCTTGTCTCTTGTCTAAGACACCACTACGAAGTCGTTACAAGCCGCCGCCAATCGTTTCGCTTGGCAACCTTCCCTTCGGATTACCCGAGGGCGCACTTGTATTGTGTATTCTCGCACTTTGAAACCAGGACTGCGCCACACGGCCAACCCTGGCTTCGATCCTCCATCTTATCACAGTTGCGCCCCACTGCAAGTTAGTTGCCAGCCAGTCGCCTTCAACCCAACACATAGTCGCCGGACGACTTAGGTAACAACGCGACGCCGAGCGGACAAGCTAGAGACTATACTCCGGTCAGCCTGTTTGTACTATTTCTGCTTTGTTCAACCTGCCGCACACCCAGGCCATCTCAGAGGGCGTTTCGGTGGTACCTGCGACCAAATTCGACGATCAACTGCGAGCCGCGTTGCCGGCCGACTGGCCCGAGGTTGGGCTGCTGTTGGCGGTCTCGGGAGGCGCGGACAGCGTGGCGATGCTGCGAGCCGCAGCCGCTTTGCAGCGTCCTTTGACGGCCCAGTTGGCTGTGGCTCACTTCAACCACCGCCTGCGCGGCCGCGAGTCCCAGGCCGATGAGCGGTTTGTCGTTGCGCTGTGCCAGTTGCTGGGTCTGGATTGTTCGGTCGGCCAGGCCCCCCAGGGGATCGAGGAGGGCGAGGCTGGTGCCCGCAAGGCCCGCTACGACTTTTTGCAGCAGACGGCTGAACGGCTCGGGACGCGCTACCTGGCCACGGCCCACACGGCCGACGACCAGGCCGAGACCATCTTGCACCACATGCTTCGCGGTACGGGCCTGGCCGGTTTGGCCGGCATGCCCTGGCTCCGCCCACTCGGCCCGGCCGTGACGCTTGTGCGCCCGATGCTCAATCGAACTCGCGCCGAGGTGCTTGCGTATGTGGCGGCGCTCGATCAGCCGTATCGTGAAGACCAGAGCAACCGCGACTTGAAATTCACACGTAATCGAATTCGGCACGAACTGCTGCCGTTACTCAAACGAGACTACTCTCCCTCGGTCGTCGATTCTCTCTCGCGATTGGGCGTGCTGGCCGGAGAAGTGCAGCAGATGATCGAAGCCCGAGCGTGCCAGGTGCTTCAGGATTCCGTCATTGATGGTGTGCCACATCGCGTGACGCTGGACGCGCGCAAGCTGGCTGTTGAAGACGTCCATGTGGTCCGTGAAGCACTGGTGCTGTTGTGGCGTAGCCAAGGCTGGCCACTGGGGTCGATGGGGTTTGACGAGTGGCGACTGCTGGCCGAGATGGCGATTGAGCCGGACTCGCCCGCACGACCGAAGACTCGCAAGCGCGTGTTTCCGGGCGCGATTACCGCCCACCGGCGCGGCAACCAACTGGTGCTAAGCGTTGCGACGTGATTTAGTGTCGCGCCGGAGTTTCACTCAGGCCTGGTCGGCTTGAGAGTCGCTATAAATAGTCTCTTTGGCGGACGGCTCGAAGCTGGTTTCGCGCTCCACGCCGCCCGGCCCGATCTCGACGAGCTTATAGCCGCCCATCGCGCGGAAATAGAGCAGCAGGATCAAGTAGCCGACCGCCATGGCGGCTGGAATGATGGCGGTCACCTTCAAGGCCTCTTCGCCGCCAAAATCGCTGGCGTTTGCAACGAGTTGTGCTGCGGGGCTGTCTTTGGGCAGTCTTTCGACCTTCGAGCCGTCGAAGCCGGAGACCGGTCTGAAGAACAAAAATCGATTTTCTTTGTCGGCCTTCACTTCGGCGTAGACGGAGGGAGCTTCTTCCCGCAGCTTGGCCGAGGCGAACACATCCTGGGTATAGCCGATGCCGGGGCCACCGAGCAGACCGGCCGAGAGCATTCCGATGCCACCCATGGCGCCCATGGCCAACGCGCCGCCTCTGGGAAACCGCTCGCCGACGACTCCCAACATCGTTGGCCATAGAAACGTCTTGCCCACGCCATAGATTGTGGCCGCGACCAACAACCACCAGCCCGCACCGGACCCCAGCACGCTGCCCATCATGTACAAGCCGATGCACCCCAATATGCCGCTGACAAACAACAGGCCCAGCGGATTGATACGTTCGACAATCGGGCCGGCAAAGAACCGCAGCACGAACATCAAGCCGGCCGTATAAACCAACAGCAGGACGCTATCGATGCCGATGGCCTTGAGCTTGGGCTCGGTGATGTTGGTAATCCAACTGTCGGTTCCCAATTCCACGTATCCGACCAGAGCGTGCAACAGCAACAGGAACAACAACACCGGCGCCGCGAACTCGGCCAGCATGTTGAGAAAGTTGATGCCCGCGGCGCGCGCCTCGGAGATTGGAAACTTCTCCTTGATCACGACCGCGCCGTACCACAGCGTGGGCAGCAGGAAGAACATCATCGGGATTTCCCAGCGCAGCTTAGAAACCGTGGCCGACTCGCCCACAAATCCAAACGCCAGCAGACCGCCCAGGATCAGGCCGCCTGGCCAACCGGCGTGCAGGATGTTGAGGTAGTGCGTCTTTTGTTTGGGATAGAGCGTTGCCACCAACGGATTGATGGCCGCTTCGCACATGCCGTTGCCAAGCGAGAACATGAACATGCCAACGAATAGGCACCAGTATGTTGCACTCTTGCCGTACATTTCGAAGACCGGTGTCGCAGATAACTGCACGATTGCCGACAAGACGTGGAGCAGAAACGCGCCGATGAGAATC
>CAZUPX010001025.1:0-13074 GCA_964622155.1 uncultured Planctomycetaceae bacterium
GGAAGTTCGTTCGCCAAGAGCGCCGCCAGTGGTCCGGAGTGTGTGGTGACAGGCGGACTCGGCACGATCCCGGTGGAGTACATGGGCAAGAATTACTTCGTCTGTTGCACCGGCTGCCGCGACCTGTTCCGCGACGATCCCGCCGGCGTGCTCGAAGAATACCGCCAGCGCAAGGCTGCCGAGAATGCGGAAAAAGACGGCAAGTAATTGCCGGCTGCCATGCCCCGCGCCGGACATGGCACCCAGAAGCGCAGCCTACGCTGAAACCCGACGCGGCACGGCGCCGCTTTTGTGCGGTTGCATCGCCGCGTCAAGTGTCGGGTGATTCAACAACACCGGTTCGGGCCGCTTCGGCTGCTTTCGGTTGCGCGTTGTCCATGTCAATAGCGCTGGCAGCATCACCAGCGACGTAAACAGGCAACATGTCACGCCCAGAGTGAGAACTCGGCCCAGGCTCTGCAAGCCCTGATGCGAGGCGATCATCAGCGAGCCAAAGCCAACAAGCGTCGTCAAGGCGTCGACCAATACAGCCACAGCCGTGCCCGGTGAGATGCGATAGGGACCGTCTTGCTCGCGAAACTCGTGCACGATGTGGACGCCGTAGTCGACACCAATTCCCAAGATCAACGGCAACGCAATGAGGTTGGCCGGGTTGAGCGGAATCTCCAACAAACCCAACAGCCCGAACATCTGCAAGACACCGACACCCAAGGGCAGTATCGCCAGGATCGCATAGTGCAGACTCTTGAAGTCAAGGACGAGCACGCCAATGATCACCAACAGCGAGTAGATGGCCGCCTCCTGATAGCTCCGCTTCATCTCGAGCGAGGCTTCGTGCGCTTGCAGCGGATTGCCGGTCACATGCGGGTCAACCGTGCGAACCTCGTCAACGAAACGGCCTAGAGCACTTGCATCCCAGATGTCACCTCGACCGAAAATCTTCAACAGGTGCTTGCCGTGCTGCCCCACGAACCGGTCGACGAGGCTGGCAGGCAAGTCGGTGAGCGTCGGTGGATCCGGGTTGGCGATGCTTTTGAGAATGTGCAAACGGCTCAACAGGTCGCCGGCCATCTCCTGTTGAAAGCGCGATAGCTGCGCGTAACAGTCCGCCAGCGGCATCCGTCGCAACAGATCGCGCACGGCCTCCAACTGCCGCACCGACTTCTCGTCCCCGCGGCTGCGTGTCAAGAGAGCCTGCAAGTGACCGAAGATCTGGCCCAGCTTTTCCGGCCGGTCGACCGAGATCAAGGGCGGGCGCTCGGGCAATACAGCCAGCCGCTCCTGAATTCGCTGGATGATCGGCTGCTTGACTTCGTCGTCGACCGGCAACAACGACACAATCTCCTCGGTTCGCTCCACCGATCCGAGCTTGAGGAACTGAGCCTTGCGGGCGAGCAGCTCCTCGCGGCTCTCGGCGATCGACAAAGCGTACCACACGCTCTGACCCGACTGGGCCAGAAGCTTCTTCTCCAACGTAACGCTTTCCAGTCCCTGAGCCTGCATGTTCAACAGGTTGTTGTCGTACCACAGCCGCGCCAGGCCGGTTGAGGCGGCAACCGTGAGCGCGAAGGTGATCACAAGCGTGAAACGCGGAAACTTCAAGAACGGCGCCAGCCAACGGTGTACACCCAGCGGGCGTGGCATTCGGACACCCCAACCGCTGCGGTCGACTAGGTAGATCGAGGCTGGCAGCAGCACGAGCTCGGCGGCCGCGCACAGCAGCAAGCCGCCGCCCGCAATGATTCCCAGCTCGGCCACGCCCTTGAAGCTCGTAAATCCCGCGGCAAAAAACGACACGGCAGTGGTCACCGCGCCGGTGGTGATGGCCGGACCGGCGGCGCGTGCCGTTTCCAATAGCGCCGCCTCGCAATTCTTGCTCTCGCTGCGAAGCTGCAGATAACGGGCCACATAGTACACGCCGTAGTCGATGCCGATGCCGATCATCGTCACCGTGAACGACACGCTTAAGATGTTCAAGTGCCCAATCGTCAGAGTCACGTAGCCGAATGCCCAGGCCATGCCAACCAACAGGATGAGATTGGCCAACAGCGCGTGCCGTGCGCCGCCAAATCCGGCCACAAACAGCAGTCCCACTCCGACCATCGACACCAGGCTGGCCCACAGCATTGAGCTCTGGCTGGACCGCATTTCGTCGTTTTCCATGATCGGCAAGCCAGTCAGGCCGATTGTGGTGTTCGGGTGGCGAACCTGGACCTGCGCGATCAATGCGCGCAGAGCGTCGGTGGCTTCGGTGTAGTGATTGAATCCGTCTTCGCCGCGCGCTAGGCGCAACAGCACAAACCCTAGCTGACCCTGCTTGGTGAGCAGATATTCCGAGTTGAGCTCGCTGAGAATCGCGAACGACGAGGGCATCTCCGGCCAGGGCGATTGATAGCGGCGGCGTTGGCCAAACGATTCACCGAGGCTGGCGGCCAGTCGTTGCAACTTGTCGCGCGTGGCCGCCTGCTCGGCCGGCTTGCTGCCAGCCGTGGCCTCCAGTTGAGCCGCCATGCCGCCGGACATGTTGGCCAGGCTTAACGGCGACCAGTCGCCCGCGAGAATGGGGCCTAGCTCGCCCAGAAACTGATCGATTCCCAGCAGTTCCTCATGCGAAAGGTAGTGCAGTCCTTTGGAGCGGATCTTGCCCATGTCGACTTCGTGCAACACCGCATGGAATAGGCGGTCTTCGCGCGCCAGTGCCGCCGAAAGCTCTTCGAGCACTGGGACGACTTGTTGGCGACCTGGGCCTTCGACAACAACGACGGCATCATCCTCGTCGCCAAACTCCTCGATGTATTCGGTCCACAGCCGGCTATAGTTGCTCTTGGGATTGAGCAGATCCATGCGGCTGGACTGATAGCCCAGCCGAGTTGCCGTCAGATAACACGCGGCCACGGCCAGGCCCAGTGCCAGCGCGATCGTGGTCATCGGGAAGGCCAAGATCAGGCGAGTACCTAACACAAACGGGCGGGCAAGAAACAACGTCTCCGCGCTGCGCGGTGCTGGGGGTCCTTCCATGGACGTCCTGGCGCCTCCCTGGCGTGCTCGATTCGGTGGGGCGATTCCAATGGGGGCGGCATTCTAGCGGTGTCAGCCGAGGTGGGACAAGGCGAGTCACACACCCCAGCTAGCACACTCAACTGATTTCAACGGTGTGCGTTACCGTCAGGACGTCGAAATCGTCACTCGGGCAAAGGCTGTCCCTTGGTCTCGGGGCCAAACCAGATTAGAACCATGCCCGCGATGTAGATCAGGCTGGTGATGGCTCCGGTGCGCGCGTAGTCCTCCTGGAAGCGATTGAGCAGTTGCCCGCTGCCCAGCGTGCCGGCGGCGGCCAGCACGCGACCAAAATTAAAGGCGAAACCCTGTCCGGTGGCGCGAATGCGAGTCGGAAAGAGTTCCGGCAGATAGAGCGGCAGCCAGCCGTAGAAGCTGGCGGTGACCGCGCCGGCAAGACCGACGACCAGCAAAAACTCGCCGTCGAACTGCATGGGCATGCGAAACAAGTACGCACAGACCAATAGCGATCCGAGACTGAGTATGAAGTACGCCTTGCGCCGGCTGAACCATTCGGCCATTTGCGCGGCCAACAGCGTGCCGATGATTGCCCCAACGGCCGAACAGATCTGCGTATACGACGCCGCGGTGGCCGCGTTATCGGTACCGAAAGCCATCTTGCTGGCCCACGGTTGAGCCCATTGCACGGATCCCCAGGTGCCTAGTAGCGCGATTCCACCGAGGCAGGTGCCCAGGATTGTCTTGCGGCGAATACCCGGCTGGAAAATATCGCGCACTCGCGCTGGTGGTTGAGTCTGGGCCGCGCGTTGCCAGCGCTGGCTCTCGGGCACGAAGATCCGCACAAATAGAGTTAAGAACGCTGGTGTGGCGCCGACAAACATCAATAGCCGCCAGCCGGAGTTATCCGGCCCCATGAGCTTGCCGACCCACTCTTCCGATAGACCGACCGCTCGCAGGCCGTCGGCGGTGGCGCCGATAAACTGAGCCATTACGAGTCCGACAACCGCAATCAATAGAAAACCGACGTTCGAGGCGGCGCCGATCAGCCCGGCCAGCATCGGGCGCGACTTGGACGGCCAGACTTCCATCACCAGGGCCACGCCCAGCGACCACTCACCCCCCATTCCCAAGGCAGCGAGGAACCGCAAGCCGGCGACTTGCAGCGGCGATTCGGCGAAACCACACAGACCGGAGAACACGGCGTACGTCAGTACGCTCCAAATCATGGCGCGCACGCGGCCGATGCGATCGCCGAGCCAGCCGAAGAGCAATCCGCCGATCGCGGCACCAACCAGAAACCCGGCGGTGATCCAGGCGATCCATGTGCCGATGGTCAAGTTCGCCTCAGCCCCCATCAGCTCACGAAGCGCTGGTCGCGCGACCAGCGGGAACAGCCCCATTTCGAGTCCGTCGAACATCCAGCCCAAGAACGCGGCCGCCAGCGCCATGTACTGGGCTCGCCCGCTGATGGTCATGTCAGTCGTCGCCGCGCCGGATGCAATGCCTGTTTCGCGCGTGACGGGGGTCTTTGTCATCGGTGGATCAACTGGCTTGATTTATTTTCGAGCACGGGCTGGTCACGCCCCGGCGCCGATAACGGCCGGCCGTCTTTGATCGAGGGGCTGCGCGTCGAACATTTTGGATACCAACTCGGGCGGCGGCGGCGTGGTCAACAAACTCACCAGCACTCCGAACGTGCCCGAAACGGCCAAACCCCACACGATCGGGTAAAATCCCAATAGTTCGTAGGGCTCAAACAGGGCCTTATTCTCCAACAGTGGTCCGCACACAAACAGCGTCAAGATCGTGAACCCGCCAGCCAACATAGCTGCCATCGCGCCGGCGGCCGTCGCCCGCCGCCAGAAAGCCAGCATCAGCGCGGGCGCGACAAATGAGGCGGCGGTCGCCATCGTGCTGAAGACGATCAGCTTTTGCAGGAAATCGACGGGGCGGATGTTGGCCGCCACGCCGATCAGGCCAAAGACGATCATCACGGCGTGCGACACGCGACGAATCTCGGCGTCGCCGGCCCGCGGCCGCAGGAAGCGCTGGTAGATATCGCGCACCACTCCTGAGGCAATCACAACCAGGTACGTGCTGACGGTGGCCATTACGGCGCCGAAAGGAGCCGCCAGGACGAGGCCGCCCACCAGCGACCCGGCCGTCCACTCGCGCGTCGACCAGATGGCCAGGCGAGGAATGATTTCATCCTCCGGGGTCACGTTCGGCATCAAGGCCCGTCCGCAAATACAGATCAGGATCAGCGGCAGGTAGATCAGCATGTTGTAGAAGCTCAACAGCACGATCGAGCGGCGGAGCGTGTCGGTGCTGTTGCAAGCCATCACGCGCACCATGCTTGCCGGCGTGCCGATGCCACCGATCGGCCACACGAAGAAAAAAGAGATCGCCGCACCCAACGGCAAGAACAGGGCCTTGCCGGCTTTGAGCAAGCCTGGACCGAACGCGAAATCAGGTCCTGTGGCCGCCACGGCGTCGAGCGTCGGTTGCCGCATGGCGCTGGCGCTGCCGATCGGCACAATCAACAAGAATAAGATCGTGACGCCGATCACCATCAACACGCTCTGAAACAAGTCGGTCCAGACAGACGCCAGGAAACCGCCGATCAACGTGTAGCCAACCACCGTGATTGAAAAAATCGCCAGGCCCAGCAGGTATGCTCGATCGATGCCACCTGGCCCCAAGTCTTCCGACAGGGCCAATACGCCATTGCCCGGCCAGGCGAGTTTCATGACGATCGCTCCAGCTTTGAACTGGGCGATCATCAGGAAAGTCATGAACGACATGATCAAGATCGACGCCACCAACCCGACGCGGCGGTCGCCAAAGCGGGCATCGAACAGATCGGGCACAGTGATGGCGCCGGTGCGGCGTGAAAGCTGCGCAAAACGCTTGCCCAGCACGGCAAAACCGGTCAGCGGCACCACCATGTAGCTGGCGATCCATAGGGCCACGATCCAGCCATGCGTGTAGACTAGCGACGGAAAGCCCATGAATGTGCCGCCGCTCTGCACAGTGGCCGTCAGTGCCAGGGCCCATGCTCCCAGGCCGCGGTTGCCCAGAAAGTATCCTTTGACAAACCCGCCGCGATCGACGGCCTTTTGTGCTTGCGTGCCGAGCCAGACCGAAACGGCCATCACAAACAGCAGCATTACCAGCGCGCCATAGCCGACCGAAGGGACGTCATCCATGGCCGCCTCCGTCGTGACGGTCGCTGGTGCTCAGAGCGTCGTCGGCTTCTTCGCCCAACGACTCATCGCCCATGATTCGAAAGGCGAAGATCGTCGAGAAGACAATACAGACGCCCCACGGCACGACGATGCCCCAGAACACCCAATCGGGAAACCACAGCACGAAGGTGAGGCTGTCGACCGAACGGCCGTAGCCATTGAGATAACAGTACGTAATCGAATAGAGCATGGCCACGAACCACGTGCCCAGCGCCAGGCTGGCTTCGCGGCGCGCGGCGCGGACGAGCGGATCTTCGCAGGGCGGGGTCACGGCAGGATCCGGGGGGCGATCTCGACTGGAACACGCCCGAAGATACTCTGTCCGCCGCCATGTCGCCAGTGTCGGTGATATCTGGGTGGCACCGGCCGCTTAGCGCTTGTGGGCATCGCTGGTCGATCTGCCAACGCCGACCTCTTCGGCTGGCGAGACCTTGCGTCCGGCCAGCCAGCGTTTGAGCACCGCGCCGAAAATCGGCAGTAGGCTGAGAAGGACGATTGCCACAACAACCATTTCGAAATGGTCGCGAATCCATGCGACCTGGCCCAGCCAATAGCCGCACAGTGTCATCGACGTGATCCAGCCGACGCCACCCACCGCGTTGTAGATGACGAAGCGGGCGTAGTTCATGCGGGCCACACCAGCCACAAACGGCGTGAACGTGCGCACCAGCGGTATGAATCGCGCCAGGATTATCGCCTTGCCGCCGTGCCGCTCGTAAAACTCCTTGGCCGCCATCAGGTGGCTATGCTTGACGAATCGCAGCCGGCCCCGCTCGAAGACGAGCTCGCTGGCTTGCAGGCCGAGATAAAAATTGACCGCGTCGCCCAGCACGGCAGCCACACTCAACACGGCAATGAGCAACGCCACGTCGAACACGCCGCCGCTGGCCAACAAACCCGCCGCGAACAAGAGCGAGTCGCCGGGCAGAAAAAACCCGACCAGCAGTCCCGTCTCGCTGAAAATGACGGCAAACAGAATCAGATAACTGACCCACCACGGCCCGCTCAGATTCACGAGCGCCTGCAAGTTTTCTGGCTGCGCCAACCCCATCAGCCAACGAAACCAGTCGATGATCGTGGTCATGGGGGGCTCTGGCGGGCTTCAGCGAGAACGGGGGCAAACTGCAAGCGATTATAGGGCCGGCGCGATTTGCCGCCTATGTCACTGTAGCACGCCGATGTGACCGGCGGCTCGCCTATCGAACCTGCAGCTCGGACAGCCGTATTATCTTATCCAGCGGTGTCGTGGCGTCGCCGTGGATGATTCTGATGCGCAGGCTGGGGTCGGAGACAGTGGTATCGAATTCGAGCGTGGCAAAGCCTTGGGTCTCACTGTTGGCGATGCCCGATGAGATGACTTCGTAGAGCGGATAGCCAACCGTCTCGGCCGCCGGATGAATTTCCAGCAGACAGCGGTGCACGTCGCCGGCCAGGTAGATCACGCCGGAAATCTTGTTCTCTCGGATCGTGCGGTAGAGTCGATTTCGATCGAAATCGTACACGCGCCAGCCGTCGTCGCGGCTAAGCATCAGCGTGCTGCCGGACGCAAGCACTTTGAACTTCGCCTTTGAGGCCTTCAAGCCATCGGCCAACCATTTGAACTGCGCGTCGCCGAGCATCCGCTTGCTGTCGTCGTTGGGGGCGTTGTCGGGCGAGCGATGATAGCGCCCATCCAGCAGAAAGAAATCCACATCGGCCCAACTGAATCGAAAGAACGCCCCTGGCGTATCACCGGTGCCGGCGCCCGGATTGGCAAACAGCTCATTGAACGCCACCAGAGAGTTTTCTTTGCCCGCGGCGGTCCCGTCGGAATCGTTGGGACCATAATCGTGATCGTCCCACATGGCATACGTCGGCACGTTGCGCAACACTGCGGCAAATTCGACCACGCGCCGTTGTTGCCGATGCTTGGACCACAAGCCCTCTCGGTCGGTGGTGTTGGCGTACACGTTGTCACCCAAGAGTAGATGCAAGTCGGGCTTCTCCGCCAGCAGCAGATACCACGCCGATTGTACGGGCGTGTCGTCGACGTCCATGCACGACGTGACGGCGACCTTGAATTTCGCGGGCCTGCCCTCCGCGACCGGCGTGGTGAAGCTCCCGCTCCATACGCGGTTGCTTTTCCCGTCAACGAGCACTTCGTACTCATATGCGGTGGCCGGCTTGAGCCCCGTCAATCGGGCCTTAATTACGTTGTGCTCAGCCGGATTTGCCTTGGGCCGCAGGGCTTGAACCCGATCGGCGGGCTCGCGAGCGCCGCGATACTGCACGACGATCTCGTGCGCTCCCTCCGGGTGCAGCCAAACGACTGCTTCGCTGGGAGCCACCTGGCCGACCATAGGCCCAAGAATCTCTGGCGGCAGGCTCGGATGACCCTGTCCGAAGGCGACCGGCGCGAGCAGCATGGCCACAAGGTTCACCAATCCCGCGACGCCGATCCGCCAGAGTCCGTGAGTCATATCGATCGCCTTGCAAGTGAATTTGATTGTCGGCCGGTTTGGACACATAGGTAGCACATGGTTAGGATGCATGCAACCAGGTCGGCCCGTTCCAGTGGTCGGCAGTGAATGGAGGCTTAACTCATGCCAAGACTACGATCGGCTTTCATTGTCGTTCTGACGTGCGCTCTGAGTGCCGCCACTTTGCAGGGGGCTGAGCCGCGGCAGAAGGCTGCAAAGCTCGACTCGCAAATCCGCGTCACGCTCGACTACCTGCTATATCTTCCGGCCGACTATGAGAAGCAGCAGTCCTGGCCGCTATTGCTGTTTCTGCATGGCGCGGGCGAACGGGGCAGTGATCTGGAACTCGTCAAAAAGCACGGCCCACCGAAACTGATCGACGAGGGCAAGAATTTCCCGTTCGTGATCGTCAGCCCTCAAACGCCCAAGGACCGCACATGGCAGCCGATCGAGTTGACGGCACTGCTGGATGACATCGTCGCCAAATACAAAATCGACAAAGATCGCATCTTTGTGACTGGATTGAGCATGGGCGGCTTCGGTACGTGGGCGTTGGCGGCCTACACGCCCGAGCGATTCGCGGCCATCGTGCCGATTTGCGGTGGCGGCGAAGTGCTGGCCGCGCGTCGCTTGATCAAGTTACCCGTCTGGGCATTTCACGGCGGTAAGGACGTAGTTGTCCCGGTCAAACGTTCGGAGGATATGGTCGGGGCCATCAAGAAGGACAATCCCGACGCGAAGCTGACGACCTATCCCGACGCTGGCCACGACTCTTGGACCGAGACTTACGCCAACCCGGATGTTTACGCATGGCTCTTGCAATACAAGCGCAAGAGTTCCGATGAGGGTCGACGGTGACGTGATGATCGCATCGCGTGAGATACTTCTATCGCTGCAAACGACACTTTTCGCGGTTGTGGTCCTCATCGGCGCTGACACGCTGGCTGACGACTCGATCCGCGTGTCGGCCTCGACGGTCGACGAGAATGGGTTTCGATTCCACGACGTCAAATCGACTTATCAGGCGTGCACAACGCAAATCAGGGTACTGCACGGCGAAAAGCTCGCGCCGCAGGCTCGCTATCCGGTCGTGTACGTTCTGCCGGTCGAGTCGGGAACAGAACACCGCTACGGCGACGGACTGGTCGAGATCAAGAAACACAACCTGCACAACAAGCACGCCGCGATTTTCGTTGCGCCGACCTTCTCGCACACGCCCTGGTACACGGACCACCCCAGCGATCCAACGATTCGCCAGGAAAGTTATCTCGTTAAGGTTGTCGTGCCGGCCGTGGAAAGAATGTATCCAGTGCTAGCCGAGCCCAAGGGGCGTTTGCTCGTAGGTTTCAGCAAGTCCGGCTGGGGAGCGTGGACGCTCTTGCTCCGCCAGCCCGAGGTTTTCGGCCGGGCCGCGGCGTGGGATTCGCCGATGACGATGGAGCGGTTTGGACTGTTTGGCTCGGGCGTCATATTTGGAACTGAGGAGAATTTTAAGAGATATCGCGTGATGGATTTGCTCCGAGAAAAGTCCGACTCTTTGCGCGACGGCAAGCGGCTGATCTTGATGGGATATGGACCAACTCCACAGGGCCACGAGAAGGTGCATGCCCTGTTGGAAGAGTTACAGATTCCGCACGAATATCGCGACGGCCCGCAGCGAAACCACGACTGGCACAGCGGATGGGTGAGCGAAGCGGTGGAACTGCTGTTGACAAAGGCCGATTGAGGTGTGCCTTGACCTGGCACCGTTTGGGTGGCCCAGACAAGTTGTCGATGCCATCTGGCGTCCACCCCAGCGACACCCAATTTAGCTCCGCGCCAACTTGTGGAACCGCTCTTTCAGATCGCGCGTGATGGGGCCGGGCTTGCCGTCGCCGATGGGGCGGCTGTCGACCTTGACCACGGCGATGACTTCCACGGCCGTGCCGGTCAAGAAACACTCGTCGGCGATATAGACATCATGACGCGTTAGCGAGACCTCGCGCACTTCACGGCCGCTGTCTCGCGCCAGTCCGATCACAGACTCGCGCGTGATGCCTTCCAAGACTCCCGCGTCTGTCGGCGGCGTCAGCAGCACACCGTCGCGGACCAGGAAGATATTGTCGGCCGTACACTCGGCCACTTCGCCTTTGTGATTGAGCATCAACGCTTCCATGCAATCGGCTTGCAGGCACTCGATCTTGGCCAAAATGTTGTTCAAGTAGTTGAGCGACTTGATCCGCGGGTTGAGCGCCTGTGGATGGTTGCGCAGTGTGCTGGCCGTGATGATCTCGAGGCCCTGGCGATACAGCTCCTCGGGATAGACGGCGATGTAGTCGGCAATGATGATCACCTGCGGATCGGCCGTGCGATTGGGATCGAGGCCCAGCGTGCCGGCCCCGCGGGTGACGACCAGGCGAACGTAGCCGTCCGTGATTCCGTTGGCTGACAGCGTGTCGTTGATCGCACGGGCCAAGTCGGCGCGCGACATGGGGATTTCAAGCAGGATGGCTTTGGCCGAGTTCCAAAGTCGGGTCAGGTGCTCGTCGAGTCGAAATACCTTGCCGCCGTAGCTGCGCAGGCCCTCGAATACGCCGTCGCCATAAAGCAAGCCGTGGTCGTAGACGCTGATCTTGGCGTCTTGTTTCTCGTAAAGCTGGCCGTTGATCCAGACTTTAAAGGCAGCGGCACGTCCGCCCTTTTCCGACACGCTTTCGCTGACTGCTTGCGAGTGAACGGCCAAAGCGACCTCCCTGGGAATGACATCCCGCCTTCAATTCCAATTGGACGACGGCTGGCGCGCCTTGTTACCCGAACGAACTAGACGACTTCGACCTGACCGTGCGCAAGGCGAACCGTGCGGTCGGCTTGCGCCGCGATGGCGCGGTCGTGCGTCACCATGACTATAGTGAGATTCTGCACGTGGTTCAAGGTTCGCAGTGTTCGCAAGATTTCCTCGCCGGTGCCGCTATCCAGGTTGCCCGTCGGCTCATCGGCAAGCAGCACTTCGGGTCCGGCCACCAGCGCCCGGGCGATCGCCGTGCGTTGCATTTCGCCGCCCGACATTTCGCGTGGACGGTGGCTCATGCGATGCAACAGTCCGACCAGGTCCAAGAGGTGCTTGGCTCGATCGACGCACTCGCGTCGTCGTCGAAAGTAGCCCCAGGCACCTTCGGCGATGAGCAATGGCGCCAATACATTTTCCAGCGCCGTCAGCTCTGGCAGCAGGTGATAGAACTGAAAGATCATGCCGAGTTTCTTGTTCCGCAACTGATCACGGCGCGAGGCTGAGACGTTGTCGATGCGGCTTCCATTGAAGTGGATTTCACCTTGATCCGGCGCGTCGAGCGTACCCAGCAGGTGCAGCAGCGTGCTCTTGCCCGATCCGCTTTGGCCGATGATCGACATGAATTCGCCGCGGTGAACTTCGAGATTCACGCCGCGAAGCACAGGAATCTCGACGCGTCCTTTGTGATACCGCTTCCACAAATCGACGGCTGCCAATTGGGCCGACGGCGATTGCTCGGCAGTCGCCGAGGACGTCTCCAGTGACCCGTGCGCGACAAAATGAGGTCCCTGTCCGTCGCCCCGCGTGGCTTGTTCGGGCTTTAGTTGGCGAGTCTCACTCATAGCGCAGTGCCTCCACGGGGTGCAGCCGCGCGGCGCGGCGGGCCGGCAGAATGCTGGCCATCACGGCGATCAGCATCGCGCCCACGACAATCCAAGTCACGGTCAAAGGCTCGACGATCGTCGGAATACTTTGGAAGTAATAGATCGTCGGGTCGAACACCTGGTGCCCGGTGACCCAGGCCAGCGCGTCGGCAATGTTGTTGATGTAGGCCACGAACAACAGACCGATAACCAGTCCGGCGCCCGAGCCGACGATGCCCAGCGACAGACCGTAGGCCAGAAAGATTCCCATGATGCCGCGGCTGGGCGCGCCCAGCGACTTGAGAATGCCGATGTCGCGCGTCTTCTCGACGACGATCATGAAAAAGATGGCCAGGATGCCAAACCCGGCCACGGCGATGATCAAAAACAACAGGATATTGAGAATCGCCGTCTCCATGTTGACCGCGGCCAAGAGCGGGCCCTGTTTGTCGCGCCAGGTGTGAATGCCGTACACCTCGGGCGCAAATGCAGCCCGCAGTTTGTCTCGCACCAGTGCACCGTCCGCGTCGTTGTGCAGCTTGATCTGGATTGAGGTCACGTTGCCGACGCCGGTCGCGGGATCAATCATGCCGCGCATCTCTTGAATCTTCTCCAGCGGGACGAACACGAAATTGGCGTCGTACTCGCTCATCTTGCTCTCGTAGAAGTCGACGATGGTGAACTCGTCGTCGATGGCCCGCGGCGGCGTCCCCGCCGTG
>CAZUPX010001026.1:0-2430 GCA_964622155.1 uncultured Planctomycetaceae bacterium
CGAGATATGTCCACTGTTGACCCCTTGCGGACGTATAATTACGACAAGCGGTGGACCCATCGCTATATTCTCCGCATGGCGTGGCAATACATTCGTATCGCTCGGTTCGGCGGCCCCGCGGTCCTAGAACTGGCGGAACAGCCGACAATTCCCAACCCCGGCCCTGGCGAGGTCCGCATCAAGGTGCTCGCTGCCGGCACCGGCTTCACCGATACCTTCATCCGGCGTGGGCGATACCCAGACTTCAAGGGGCCACTGCCGTTCACCCCGGGTTACGACCTTGTCGGCGTCGTCGAGGAGACCGGACCCGGCGTGCCTGCCCAGCTCATCGGGCACTTGGTTGCTGATCTCTGTGTCGTCGGTGGATACGCACAGTACGCGATCCGCCCCGCGCGCTTTCTCGTGCCGGTCCCCGATGGCGTCGATCCCGCCGAGGCGGTGTGCATCCCGCTGGCCTATCTCACCGCCTACCAAATGCTCACCCGCTACCGCCGCCTACCGCGCGGAGCAACTATCCTCGTAATTGGCGCCTCTGGCACGGTCGGCACGGCGCTGCTCGATCTGGCGCGCCATTTCGGCCTAAAGGCGATCGGCACCTGCTCGGCCACCAACGTGGCTGTGGTCGAGCGTTTCGGCGCAACGGCGATCGACTATCGCGCTGGCGACTTCGTGGCGGCTGTGCGCGGGCTCACCGCAGGGCGCAAGGGCGGGGCCGGCGTCGATGCAGCCTACGATGCGATTGGCGGCGCGCATTTCGCGCGGTCTTTCGCTTGCCTCGCACCCGGTGGCCTACTCGTCGGCTACGGTGCCCAGACAATGGCGGTTGGCGACGCAGGCTTGGCGTCAGTGGCGCTCGGTTTGGCGCGGCTCAAGCTGTGGGACGTGCTGAGCGGCCTGTTCGGCGGCCGTCACGCCGTGTTCTACAGCATCACCTCACGCCGATCAGCGCACCCAGAAGATTTCAAGGCCGACATGGTCACACTGTTCGACCTACTGCGCGACCGCGCCATCCATCCCGTCTTGATCGACCGTCTCCCTCTCGCGGCCGCGCGCGCGGTCCACACCCGCATCGATCTCGGCGGCCTGGGCGATAAGATCGTGCTTCTACCCTGGCCCGAGGCCTGATTTCTGAGCGAATCAGACAGCATGGATGAAAGCGGCTTCTGGACGGCCGTCAGACTTCAACCAACTCAGCCCTGGTCGCTTCCGGGGCTTTTTGTTTTTTGACGCATCTCCGTGACAGCTCGGAGTCCGTCCGCAGTTGATTATGACAGTAGGATCAAATAGCCAGATTCAGTCGTACGCAGTCAGAACGCAGTGGAGCTGCCCGGGCGAGGCGGGGTAAACCGGGCAGCAGCCGCACTGCGGATCGGGAGGATCGGCAATGCCGAAGGTTTTTAAGTTCAGAAAGTATGCCCCAACGCAGGACGACTACGTCACTTCCACTCGCATGGCCACGAAAAAGAAGATCAAGGAACTCGGTGGTGAAATTCTTCCCGGAACCGAGACAAAGATCGAGAGCCAATTTTTGAAGGACGGCTGGACCGAGAAGAATTTTCGTCCAGGAACCGCATGATTGGCTGTGAGGCCGTCAGTCCGCAGTGTGCCCCTTGAGTGGGAAGTTCTCGCGTCACGGCCTCGCCTCGTCGGCGACCCGTGCGATCGACGGGCGAGCGAGCAGACGCGCGCGATAGTCCCGAAGCGAGACACTTTCTCGGCCTGATTCAACACCCATGCGGACGACCAGCGACGAAGCTCAGCTAGCCGCTTGGGTGAAACAAGCCTCCCAATTGCCCGGCGCGCGCTCGGAACGCGCGTGCAGAAGCATGCGCCCCGGCGTTCACCGGGACGCGACGATCAAAGCACCGTACGACAGGAACCGCCGCACGCGCGAGCAACAGGCCTTCCGCTATTTTAGTGGCGGAAGCGGCTGCGCGACGGTGGATTGATGGTGATGGAAGCAGCCCCCAAGCGGTATCAACGCCATGAGGACCGCCAAGATGGCGATCAAACGCATACGCATACTAGCCCCCTATAGAACGCTACACGCATTACAGAACCAACGGAACAGCCTCTATTGAAAGCACAGTTTCGCGCGAAATTGGTGGCTAATCCGCCACAGTGGGGAGACGAAGATTAACCAGAGATTCCAGGTCGTTGTGCTGCTTGGTGGGGGCTTCTGCCCCGGAACGGCCCGCGCGTAAACCGTTCGTTAACGATATCGCGCTGCTATTGGGCTCACGCGGAGAGCCCCCATGAACCCCGTCAGCGAAAGCCGATTCCTTCCATCATTCCTTGCGATCGCAGCGAGCCTCGTCCTCGTCTGTGGAGGCCTCCTGTTGTTGACGTCGACGGCGCCCTGGACCTCTCGCGAAGATGCCGGCGGCGATGCGCGCGCCCCCTTCGCCGCGGATAAGGCGTTCGAGGCCG
>CAZUPX010001027.1:0-4053 GCA_964622155.1 uncultured Planctomycetaceae bacterium
TGCAGGATCACCGAGCTCGTGAAGTTGTCGTAGAGTTCGAGAACATCGACATCGCCGTGCCGAATGCCTGCCATCGCGAAGGCGTCGCGGCCGCTGCGCACGCCGGAAGAGCGCGTGAAGTCGTTCAGCTGGCTGACATGCCAATGGGTCTGCCCGTGTGCCGCGCCAAGTATCCGGATGGGCTGTTTGGCCGCATCCCTGGCCAGCGCCTGGTTGGTTACAATGATGGCGCCGCCGCCGTCGACGCGAAGGCAGATGTCGTGCCGATGGAAAGGCGTGACATAGATCGGCGATACCAGCACATCCTCGACGGTGAGCGGCTCCCGTGACCAGGCCTTCGGATTCATGCGGGCCCATTTTCGCGCGGTCACCGCCACCTCGGCCAACTGTTCGGCCGTTGTGCCGAATTCGTGCATATGACGGGCCGCGATCAGCGCGTAGGGTGTGAGCGGCATGAACGGCCGGAATGGCGCCTCGAACTGGCCGGAGATCGAGTAAGTGTCCAGCTCGGCCGTGAGTTTCCGATTCTTGCGGCTGCGCTGGCGCGACGCGTAGGCGATCAGCGCGACGTCGCAATGCCCGGCCGCTACCGCCAGCATGGAATGGTGGATGAAGGCTTCGAAGGAACCGCCGCCGAGATCGGTCGAATCGCCGTAGCGGGCCTCCACGCCAAGATATTCTCCGACTTGGACGGAACCTTCCTCGCCCATATAGTTGACGAATATGGCGTCGATATCCTTGATGGTCATGCCGGCTTCGGCCAGCGCCTCGCTCGCGGCAAGCGCAACCATGGACAACTCAGTCTGGTCTTCCACCTTCCCGAGGGGAGACTCGGCGACGCCGACGATGTAGATTGGTTGCCTGCGCAGGATTTCACCGAAGCTGGTCACGTGTCACGTTTTCCGAGCAACCGTCTCTGACATTTGTGCCGGTATTCTGGTGGAAATGGAAAGTGACGTCAAGTTCATGTTTGATAGTTCATGTTTGATAGGGCCACGTCGTGGCGGAGCTTCAGCTGGAAGCCTGCACAACGGCAGAGGAGGAGTGGAATGGGCGTAGCGAAGGTGAAGGGGCCGACGAGCCGGTCGCTGCCCGGACGCTATTCCGACGCGGTGGGTGACGATCTGCGGACCGCCCCGCCGCGCCTAAAGGGTGAACGCACCCGCCGTCGTCTGGAATGGGTCGCGCTGAAGGTGCTCGAAAATGCCGGCTACTCAGGAATGCGGGTAATCGACGTGGCCCAAGAGGCCAAAGTGTCCCTCGGCACCTTCTACGTCTACTATCCCAACAAGCGCGACATCGCCGCCAAGGTGTTGCTCGACTTCGGCGAAACGCTCTACCGCGAAGGAGCCAGCGCAGCGACCGGTCGAACCGCGTACGAAGCAATCCTGCTGACCAACAAGTTCTTCGTCCACGCCTATGACCAGAATCGCGGCCTGATCCGGTGCCTCGTGCAGCTCGACGATTCCGACGCACAATTCCAGGAGCAGTGGCGGAGCATCCGCTACAGCTGGATCGGCCGGATTGCCGGCAGTATCGCGAAGCGCAAACGTCCGGAGACATTGCCATTCGCGTTGTGCTTCCAGATCGCGAACGCGCTCGAGGGCATGGTCTTTCATTTCCTCTACGATCTGTTCGTCCGCGAGGAGCCGCAACTCAAGCACTATGCCCAGGATCTCGACGAAGTAGCCGAACTGCTCTCACTGCTATGGTACCGGGCGTTGTTCGCTGTGAATCCCCCGAGCATCGAGAAGGATCTTTCGCGCCTTTTGCCGGCTCCCCCCGGTGCGTAGAAGCTCATTCGGAAAACCGCTTAGTATTGACATTGACATCATTTTCAGCTGACGATAGCTCATGCCATGCTTGAGCGGCTCGGGCGCCGCATGATGATGCCGGCTGAAAGTCTTTGCGCCGATGGATTCCGCTCGTCTCGAACGATCAATCGCGCTCATCGGAAAATTGATCGCGTTCCCGACCGTGTCGCGCGACAGCAACCGCGACCTGCTGGTATTCGTGGCGGAGACGCTGGGACATGCCGGCGTCGCGAGCGAGATCATCTGGAACGAGGAGCGCACGAAGGGTAATCTCTGGGCCACCATCGACCCGACCGATCGCAAGGGGGTAATCCTGTCCGGCCATTCCGACGTCGTTCCGGTCGATGGCCAGGAATGGACCAGCGATCCCTTTGCTTTGCGCCGTGAAGGCGAGCGCCTCTATGGCCGCGGCGCCTGCGACATGAAAGGATTCTTAGGTGTCGTGCTCGCGGCAGTTCCCACCTCCGCCCGGGCGTCGCTGCGGGCGCCGATCCACTTGGCGGTTTCCTATGACGAGGAAGTCGGCTGCACCGGCGTTCGCAGCCTTATCGCCCGACTCGCGGAGATACCGACCAGACCAGTGCTGTGCCTAGTCGGCGAGCCGACTTCCATGCAGCCGGTCATCGGCCAAAAAGGCGGAGGTCTCTATCGCGTGGCTCTGCGGGGCCACTCGGCGCACTCGAGCCTGGCGCCGCAAGCAATAAATGCGGTGGAATTCGCCGCCGACGTGGTCCGGCTCATCACGAGCATCGGCGATTGGCTGAAAGAGAGCCACGTCGTGGACGAGGAGTTCGACGTCCCTTACTCGACGATGTCGGTGACGCGCATCGATGGGGGAACGGCCCTCAACATCATTCCCGGCGATTGTGAACTGAACTTCGACCTTCGCGCACTTCCCGAACTCGACGCGACGCAGGTGATCGCCAAGCTCAAGGATGCGATCGAGTCCGAGACCCTCCCGCGCATGCGTGCCCGGCATCCGGATTGCGGCATAGAGTTGGAAACGCTAGTGGAACTCCTGCCGCTGGCCACCGATCCCAACCATCCGGCAGTCACGCTCGTGAAGCGCCTGACCGGCCGCAATGATCACAGCAAGGTATCCTATGGGACGGAAGCGGGGCTGTTCAGCCAGCGCGCCGGCATCACGTTGATCGTGTGCGGCCCGGGCTCGATCGCCCAGGCCCACAAACCCGACGAATATCTCGAGATCGAAGAAGTCCGGAAGTGTAGCGCGTTTCTGGACCGGCTCACGCGCCATTTGGAGTTGCAGGAACTGGATTGGTGAGGGGGGGCGAAACCTTCGACTACGTGATCATCGGCGCAGGGGCGGCCGGCTGCGTGCTCGCCGCGCGCCTGACGGAGAACCCCTCCACCACCGTCTGTGTGCTCGAGGCGGGACCGAGCGACAGACATCCCTATATCGCCATCCCTGCCGGCTTCACCCGCACCCTGTCGCACCCGGCGATTACCTGGCAATTCAAAACTGAGCCGACGGAAATGACCGGAGGCCGGCGGATCGCCACCACGCAAGGGCGCGTAGTCGGCGGGTCGGGTTCGATCAACGGCATGATATTCGTCCGTGGCCAGCCCGCAGACTACGACCACTGGGCGCAGCTTGGCAACAAAGGCTGGGGCCATGAAGACGTGCTCCCCTATTTCAAGCGCATGGAGCGCCGGGTCGCGGCCGACGATGATGAGGTGCGTGGCCAATCGGGGCCGATGCCGGTCACCGACATGGACTGGTTTCATCCGATTTCCGAGGCATTCATCCGTGCGGGCGAAAAGACCGGCCTGCCCAGGAATTCCGATTACAATGGCGGCGAGCAGGAAGGCATCGGTTATTTCCAGCGAACGATCGCTCGCGGCCGACGCTTTAGCTCCGCCACGGCCTATCTGCGACCGGCGTTGCGCCGCGCAAATCTGCGGCTGATTACGCACGCGACCGCAACCCGTGTCGAAATGGCCGGAAGACGCGCGGCGGCGGTTCATTTCCAGCGCCCGGACGGACAGCACGGTCGCGTGGCCGCCGGACGGGAAATCGTGCTCTGCTGCGGAACCGTCAACACCGCTCGGCTTGTGCAAATCTCCGGGATTGGTCCTGCCGCGCTTGCGCAGGATCTCGGCGTGCCTGTCGTCCACGATCTTCCGGGCGTCGGCCAGAGCCTGATCGACCACTATTCCGCTCTCCTGGTCATGCGTGCGCGCCCAGGCATGGTCACGCTGAACCAGCTCGCACGCA
>CAZUPX010001028.1:0-13359 GCA_964622155.1 uncultured Planctomycetaceae bacterium
GGTTGACTCCCAAGTGGTCGCTGGCCACCGTCTCGATGTTGTGGGCTTCGTCGAAGATCACCAGATCATAATCGGGCAGGATGCTGGCCCCTTGTCGCCGCAGCGCCAGGTCGCTGAAGAACAGCGCGTGGTTGACGATCAGAATCTGAGCGTTTTGGACGCGGCGGCGGGCGCGGTAGTAAAAGCACTCATTATAGGTCGGGCAATCGCGGCCCTGGCAGTTGTCGCTATCGCTTTCGACCTCGTCCCACACCGTCGACTCCGGACGATAGTCGAGATCGGCCAGCGACCCATCGCCCGTTTCGCGCGACCAAGTGACGATCTGCCGCAACTGGTCGACTTGCTCGTCGCGATGAAACAAGCTCGATGATCGAGCTTGCGCCAACTTCATGCGGCGCAGGCTGAGATAGTTGTGCCGGCCCTTGACAAGCACGGCCGAAAACTCCAGCGGAATCACGCTCCGCAAAAGCGGCAGGTCCTTATGGATCAACTGCTCCTGCAAGCTGATCGTGAAGGTGGAGATGATCGCGCGGCGCTTCGGCGCATTCTCGGAATGCTGGCCGTCCTCGGCGACCGCCAGAATGGCCGGCACAAGGTATGCGAAGCTTTTGCCGACGCCAGTGCCGGCTTCGGCGACCAGATGACGTCGCCCGGCGATCGCCTCGGCCACGGCCTCGGCCATGGCCAGTTGCTGGGGCCGGTCTTCGTAACCGCAGAGGCGTGCGGCGATGCGTCCGCTGGGACCCAATATCTCGTTCGAGGTGAGCATCTCAGTCCGTGACCCCTATCAAGGGGAAGAATTGTGCCACCGAGATCACCGAGTACGCTCAGACGTGAAACAGAAGGGCGAACGCAGATGTTTGTCGGTTTTTTTTTGTAATGTCGACCTCCGTGACCTCGGTGGTCTCGGTGGCTAAACTGCCCGAAGCGGCCGGCCGTTCAGACTATCAATTCACCCACAGGCACGATAGCCGGCACGGCCGTCCACAAGATGGGGCTCGGGAAGACGAATTGCTTAATGCGGCCAACCGGCGAGAGCGGGATTGGGGCTGTGGGGGCTCGTGTGTTATCCTTGTTTGGCCAGACGGGAGGTCAGGAACCTCGACTCAATCCGGAAGCATTTCAAATGAGCATTGAATTTCGCTGCGCCCAGTGCGGCCGGCTGTTGCGGACGCCGGAAGGCACGACCGGCCGGCAAGCCAAGTGCCCTCAGTGCGGGGCCTTGTCGACGATTCCCGAAGTTTCAAGCGCGGTTCAGACGGCGATGGCTGGCGCGGCGGCCGATTTGCCGCACATGTCGCCCGCGCCTGAGAGTTTGAATCCTTATCGTTCTCCCGCGGCCGGCGAGATGCGCTCGCAAGGCGAGATCCGCCGCGGCTTCAATTCCACGCGCATCGACATCGGCGACGTGATGAGCCGAGCGTGGCAGATCTACAAAGAGCGGCTCTGGCCCTGTGTCGGCGTTTACCTGCTGTTTGCAGTTGTCGGCAATGTGCCATCACAAGTCATTTCGTACCTTATGCGGAATGCCGATGCTCTGCCGGCCATCGCGCTGTTTACAGTCAACATTGCAATCTCGACGTTTCTCACGATCGGTTTGATGACGTATATGTTCCGAGTGGCGCGGGGCGAAGAAACCTCCGTGGCCGACCTGTTCAGCGGTGGTCCGCTGTTGCTGCCGGCACTTGGAATCACCATTCTCTTTACTGTCGCAACGACGATCGGCTTCATCCTGCTGATCGTTCCCGGGATCATCGTACTGTTCATGTTTTCGCAGTCGTTCTACGTGCTGATCGACCAGCGCACCGGCGTCATCGACTCGATGCGGCTCTCGGCACAAGCCACGCGAGGAAATAAACTCATCCTGTTTGTGTTGGCCCTCGTCTCGGTCGGGCTGACGATGATGGGATTTCTGGCGCTGTGCATCGGCATTTTCTTCGTTGCCCCTTACGTCATGCTCATGTCCGCTGTCGCTTACCTGGCTATGACCGGGCAGAGCACAGCCGCCGATAGGTTGCAACCGGTTGGTTAGTCGTGGCTAGGGGCCAACGCATGCCGATTGAATTTCGTTGTACGCGGTGCAATCGGCTGCTACGGACCAACGACGGCACTGAAGGCAAGGAGGCTCGCTGCCCGGGGTGCGGCGCGGTGGTGCGAATTCCCGCCGGAATCGAACGGCCCTTCGCGCGACCGGCGGAGCCGAGCGAGGCAACTGCGAATCCTTATCAACCGCCCAGCATGGCGGCCATTCTCTCCGACGACGCGCAAGTCCCTGGCGAGTTCCGGCCGACGCGGATTACGGTGGAAGACGTGCTGTCTCGCACCTGGCAAATCTTTAAAGTTCAGGTCCTGACGTGCATCGCGATCGTGATTGGCTTCTATCTGTTGTCGGGCATATTGACGCTGCCAATCGTATTCGTGTTTCTCGGCGTTGCCACGGCGCTGGATGGTGGCCAAGGCCAAGGTCTGCCGATCTGGGCGATTGCCGTGTTCGCCGGGCTGTTCTTGATCTTTTGGTTCGTCGCCATGTGGCTGATGCTGGGCATGCAACGCATGATGCTCAAAATTGCCCGCGGCCGGGATGTGCGCGTGTCGGACATCTGGAGCGCCGGCTACGCCGTGCTGCCGTCGATCGGAGCGATGCTGCTGACGCAGATCGCCGTGATGGGCGGACTGTTGTTGTGCATCGTGCCCGGAATCATCATCGGCATCATGCTTTCGCAGTCAATCTTGTTGATCCTCGATCGCCGGGTGGGCGTGATCGATTCGCTGCGCCTGTCGATGCAAGCCACCGAGGGCAACAAGGTCACGCTTTTGGTGCTTTGGTTGCTGATGATGCTCATCATGCCCCTCATCCACCTCTTCACCTGCGGCCTGGGCACCATCGTCGCGGCCCCGTTTCAAATCCTGCTGATGGTCGTGGCCTATCTGATGATGACCGGCCAGAACACGGCCTCCGGCACGACGCAGGGGCAACTGCCGCTGGGGTAATGAGAGGAAGGCACGGGCGCCAATTGCGATTTGGCGCAAATACTCGAATACGGCCCCTTGACTTTGTTCGCAAAAATGCGAACATTGTGAGTAGAGCGAATGCCGCCTACAAGACTCGTTTTCTTCCGAAACGACGATGGGACGGTTCCGCTGTTGGAGTGGCTTGATTCGCTCCCAACAAAGGCTCGGGTGAAGTGCATTGCTCGACTCGCGCGCCTTGCGCTTGTAGGGTACGAATTGAG
The DNA here is from genome assembly GCA_964622155.1 of uncultured Planctomycetaceae bacterium. GTDB lineage: Bacteria > Planctomycetota > Planctomycetia > Pirellulales > PALSA-1355 > CAZUPX01. The sequence continues at coordinate 3,234 of CAZUPX010001028.1, forward strand.
ACGTCCGGAAGCGGACTTTTTGAAGGATGGAGTTTATGAGCTTCGCGTCGGGCTACGTGGAACCAATTATCGCATGCTTTACTTCTTCCACGGGCAAACTGCCGTGGTGGTATCACACGGGCTAGTCAAACAGCGTGTTGTGCCGCCAAGAGAGATCGACCTTGCAATCCAGCGCCGCTCTTTGTTTGAGAAGAATCCAGGTCAACACTCGCACGAACAGGAATTGGATAATGGTTAAGACAAAGAAGAGTCGCGACGCTCAACGACGGCGCACTACAGATGGGATGCAGATTCTCCACGACCGATATTTGAAGAATGATCCCGAGATGGCGCGGATGGTTGATGAAGAGCGCGCCAACATGGAGATCGCTCGCAAAGTGTACGATCTGCGTGCCAAGGCAGGGCTCTCGCAACGAGCGCTGGCTAAACTCCTTGGAACCACAGCCTCGGTCATTTGCCGGCTCGAAGATGCCGACTACGAAGGGCATTCGCTGGCGATGCTCAACCGAGTTGCGCTGGCATTGAATCGTCGTGTCGAGATTCGCTTCGTGCCCATTCGAGGCGCACGGCGGGGAGCGTAGCGGTAGGTCGATACGCTACCGCGGCTTTGCCGCGATCGTGTCGGTCTCGGGACTCGATGCGGTGGCGTAGAGCTTCCGCGGAATGCGGCCGGAGAGATATGCCAGGCGGCCGGCTTCGCAGGCCGACTTCATCGCCAAGGCCATTCCCAAGGGGTCGGCCGCGTGGGCGATGCCCGTGTTCAGCAGCACGCCGTCGACCCCCAATTCCATGGCAATCGTCACGTCGCTGGCGGTGCCCACGCCCGCGTCGACGATGACCGGATAGTCGGGATCGTCCTGCTTGAGGTATTCCAGACAGATGCGGATGTTGTTGGGGTTCAAGATCCCCTGCCCCGAGCCGATCGGGCTGCCGGCCGGCATGACGCTGGTGGCGCCGGCCTGCTTGAGTTGCCGTGCAACCACCGGATCGTCGCTGGTGTAGCACAGCACTTGAAAGCCCTCGGCCACAAGCTGCTCGGTCGCACGCAGCGTGGCCACCGGATCGGGCAGAAGCGTTTTCGTGTCGGCGAGCACTTCCAGCTTGACCCAGTCGGCGCCGGGATTTTCCAGGCCCAGGAGAATCTCGCGACCCAATCGGGCCACGCGCACCGCGTCGTCGGCCGAGAAGCAGCCCGCTGTGTTCGGCAGCAGCGTGTAGCGCCGCGTGTCGATGAATTCCAAAATGTTCTGGCCGCGGGCGTTGGTCAGCCGTTCGCGTCGCACGGCCACTGTGATGCAATCGGTGCCCGAGATCGCCAACGCCTCGCCCATCAGCTCGTAGTTGGCATACTTGCCCGTGCCGACGATCAGCCGGCTAGCCAACGTGTGAGTGCCAAGTCGCAGACGGTTATCCGTACCGGCATCGGTGATCGCATTCATCAAGTTTCAGCCTCCCCCCACCAGTGACACGACTTCCACGCGATCCTGCTCGCGCAGTTCAACCTGCGCGTGAGTTGCCCGGGGCACCAACTCCAAGTTGACTTCCACGGCCACGCTGCGCACATCGAGCTCCAAGGTCTCAAGCAGTGCGGCGATCGACGTGCCCGCGGGGACGTCGCGCGGCGCGCCGTTGACCAGGACGCTGACGGTCGGCGGGGGCATCTGATTGCTTTGCATGGTTTCTGTCCGAAGCGGACGTGGCCGCCAGGCCGATCATTGATTGCGAATGGCGGTGGTGCGGAACTGCCAACGATCCAACGGAAGCAGCGTGGCTTTGATGGGCATTGCTCCACTGGAGCGGCCCGGTACCCAGGGCACTCCATAGGCCACCACCTGTCCGCTCGTGACCTCGGCCACGTAAATGACCGAGCGGCCGAGTTGTCCGGCGGCCACGTTGGCTCGCAAACCCGCGACGCCTCCCACGATCCGATAGTGCGGGTTCTTGGTATTGGGAGTGGACAGGTCCTGCGCCACATTGTACTCGAAGAAGGTGTTGAAGCGGCGGGTCTGCACGTTGAGCGTGGCGGCCTTGAGCTCGCCGGTAATGTCGTCGAGAACAAAAATACCCTCGATGTCCTCGTCCATCGGCGCGGTGCAGATCGCAAAATTCTCCTGGCCGTGCGTGGCCACGGCGTGCAGCGGCACCTGCGGCCAGACACCCGCGATGTTCAGTCCCACGACCAGCCCGACGGCCAATCCCCCGACGAGCCAGACGATCCTCGAGTGTCGCATGGTTGAGGCTCCGTTGGACTTGCCGCTACCCCCGGCATGAACCAGCCGCACGCGCGGCACACAAGGCGATCGTACCGCGCTTGCGGGCTGGGCACCAGACGAAGTCGCGGCTCGCACTTTCGCCGGACGATACCGATATCACCGCCGACACCACGACAATGGTCTTGTGGTTCGGGCAAGTGTTTGCCAGCGGCGAACTGCATGTGATAAAAAAGAGGCTCCGATTGCGAAATCGAAGGGACGATTGTCACTACCAGGAGCACGAAACAACATGTCCACCAACGGCGGATTAAATCGAAAACTTCGGATGGCCATGGTCGGCGGCGGCCAGGGCGCCTTTATCGGGCGCGTGCACTGCACCGCCGCGGTGCTCGACAATCGCGCGGTGCTGATCGCCGGGGCGCTGTCGAGCGATCCGGCCAAGGCCAAAGGCTCGGCACCCGACTACGACATTCCACCGGCTCGGGCTTATGGCTCATACGCCGAACTGTTGGCGGGCGAAGCGAAGCTGCCCGCCGACCAACGGATCGATTTCGTCACCGTCGCCACGCCAAACCATACGCACTTCGACATCGCCAAGGCCGCGTTGGCCGCCGGTTTCAACGTCGTGTGCGACAAGCCCATGACCTTCGATCTGGCGCAGGCCGAGGAGCTGGCAAAAATCGTCGACGGTTCGGGCGCCGTGTTTGCATTGACGCACAACTACACCGGCTATCCGCTGGTGCGGCAGGCGCGGCAGATGGTGCTCTCGGGCGACCTGGGCGAGATCAACGCGGTGCGAGCCTCATACTTGCAGGGCTGGCTCCGCACGCGATTGGAAAAGGAGAATCAAAAGCAGGCCTCGTGGCGCACCGACCCGAGCAAGAGCGGAGCTGCCGGCTGCTTTGGCGACATCGGCACGCACGCCTACAACCTGGCCCGCTACATCGTCGGACTCAAGCCCGAGACGGTCTCCTGTCACCTGAAGATTTTCGAAGGCGGCCGCAGGCTGGACGATTATGGGCAAGCGATCATCCGCTTCGAGAACGGCGCACTGGGGAGCGTCACGGCTTCGCAGATCAGCCACGGACGCGAAAACGACTTGTCGATTGAGGTCGATGGCACCAAGGGCTCGCTGGCCTGGCGGCAAGAGGAGCCCAACCACATGATCGTTCGCCGCAACGGCCAGCCGCACGCCATCTACACGCGCGACCCCAATGCTCCGTACATGAACGACGCGGGCAAAGCGGCCTGCCGATTGCCGAGCGGACATCCCGAGGCGTTTTTTGAGGCCTTTGCCAACATCTATCGCGCGGCGTACGACAACATGGCCCTGCGTGCCACCGGCCAGAAGTTCGACGCCGTCAACACCACCTATCCCAATGTCAACGACGGCGTGGAAGGCATGTACTTCATCCAGCAGTGCGTCGCCAGCAGCGCCGACAATGGCGCCTGGCTGCCGCTAAAGCATCCGCGAGCGCGGAAGTGACCGCCAGGGCTGCACGCCCATTCAGAGGGTGGCACTGTCGTGTCGCCAGTGCACGCCGCAACTTCATTCAGCACTGGCGACACGCCAGTGGCACCCAAACCAGAGTCCGCCCTGCCGCTCAATCCCGACTGTTGCCGCTGAATCGGGAGAGGTAATACAACAATGTCAACACCGATTGCAGCGTCGCCGCGACATACGTCCAGGCGGCCGCATCGAGCACCTTGTTGACATAGGTCAACTCATCGTGATTGACGATGCCCAATTCGACCAATTGCGCTTTAGCGCGCGAACTGGCGTTGAATTCGACGGGCAGATTGACCAGTTGAAAGAACACGAAGCACGCGAACAAGCCAATGCCGGCCCAAACCAGGAAACCCGCTTGCAAGAAAAACCCGAGAATAATCAGCGTGAAGCTGATGCCGCTCCCGAAGCTGGCAGCCGGCACGGCCGCGTTGCGGACGACCAGCGGTGCGTATCCGCGGGCATCCTGCAGGGCATGGCCCGACTCGTGGGCCGCAATGCCCACCGCGGCCAGCGAGCGGCTTTGGTAGACCTCGGAACTGAGGCGTAAGACCTTGGCGCGCGAGTCGTAGTGATCGGTCAACTGGCCGGGAATCTGTTCGATTGCCACGTTCTGAAGTCCTGCGGAATCGAGAATATGGCGCGCCGCCGCGGCACCGCTCAGCGGAGCGGGCATTTGTTGCGCCTTTGCGTACGTCGCCTTGACGCGCATCTGCGCCCAAAACGCCAGCAGCAACGCTGGCGCGAGCCAGACAAAATACATGGGATCAAAAAACATGGTTAACTCCTCTTGTGACGATCGAGCCGCTGTCGAAGATACCCCAGACGCATTCAGTCCGCGGTTCGATCCGGCCGTCGGACAATTGTAACCATTTCTACGTAGCCGGCGCTAGCACGGTTCCCTCCACCTACCTAAATAGCGGCTTGAGCGGCAGTTAAGCGAGGTACCCCGACACACTTATGCGACGCGCAAGGTCGAGTGGTGTGACGAGCATTTCAGCCTTACATGCCCGCGACGCGTGGGCATGACACCCCGCTTGGCTCGCCGGGCACTACGCGCACGGCGGCCCCCAACCAGTATTCGACGATCCGCTGCATGGTATTTTGATATTCGGCCGAATTGTCGCATTTCACATGGTAGCTGTTGGCGTGCAATTGATAACTGCTCTCGATGTCCCGCGGGTGTTGTGAAGTCGACAACACCACGACCGGTATGGTGCACAGCGCCGGGTCCGACTTGATGCGCTGGAGCACCTCGCGGCCCGAAGTGCCCGGCAGGTTCAGGTCCAGCAGGACCAGGTCCGGGCGAACACTCGGCTTGTCGGGCTGTACGAGACCGGTGCCCGTGAGCAGCGCCAGCGCCTCGTCGGCATGCTCGGCCACGACCAGCCGATGAGCAACACCGCATCGAGCCAATGCACGGCGAGCAAAGTCGACGTCGTGCAGGCTGTCTTCAATCAGCAACACAAGCGGCAAGGTCTTGGCGAACACTTGGAAGTCCTGGACCAAGGGTGAAGAAAAACGTGGAACCGGCCCCGCCTTCGGACTCGACCCAGACGCGGCCGCCATGCGCTTCGACAATCTTGCGCACAAAGGTGAGGCCCGCGCCCGTGCCGTCGTATTTCCGGCGGCTGTGCAGGCGGCGGAACATGGCAAACACCGCCTCGCGATGGCACTCGGGTATGCCGATGCCGTTATCACGCACGAACAGCGTCGCCCCGTCATGACAACCGATGTCGACGGTTGGCTCGGTGCTGTCGTTGAACTTGAGCGCGTTGGTAATCAGATTGCGAAACACCTCGCCAATCCACACGCGGTCGGCGGCAAAGATCGGCAGCGGCTTGTGTACGCGGACCAGGGCGCCCCGCTCGTCGATGGTCGGCCCCAACGTGTCGAGCACGTCGGACACTACCTCGTTCAAATCCGCCAGCGTACTCTCGGGCTGCGTGCGCCCCATCTGCGAATACTTCAAAAGTTCGCCGATCAATCGGCTCAGCCGCTGGCACAGCCCAACGAGTGCCTCCAGTCGCCGCGTGCCCTCCAGGTCGAGCTTGTCGCGATAGTCTTCCAACAGTATCTGGCAATAAGAGCTGATGCCGCGCAGCGGCTCCTTGAGATCGTGCGAGGCGATGTAGATGAAATCGTCGAGGTCGCGATTGGCGTTTTCCAACTCGTCGGCCTTGGCTTCCAGACTTTCCTTGGTCTGGTGCAGCTTGAACACCTGGGCCCGCATCTGCTGCTGGGCCGCGGCCACCTCGGTGACGTCGCGCACGATCACCGTGTAGATCGTCCGCTCGCCGAGCGGGACTCGACTGATCGACAGCTCGAGCGGAAACCGCACGCCACTCTCTCGTTTGCCCACCGCCGGTTGACCGAAGTCGTCGGCCGGAAGGCTCAGCCGCACCAGTGCCTCGCCCGAAAAGGTCAAGCCGCAGGGCAGCGCGATCAGCTCGTTGATTTGGCGGCCGATCGCCTGGCTCTCCGAATAGCCAAACATTCGCTCGGCGGCCAGATTGAACGAATCGATCGTACCCTGGCGATTCACGGTGATGATGCCGTCGCCGGCCGTGGAGACAATCGCGCGCAGGCGCGCTTCGCTCTCTTCCAGACGCCGAATGAACGGATTGCAGACGCGCACCAACAGTGTGCCGCCGGCAATCACAAACAAGAGCGCCTGGGCCACCGCCAAGAGCGTCGAGCGGTCCCAAAGCCCGGTCTGGTGTGCGCCGGACTGATACAGCGTCACAGCCACACCGGCCAAGGAGACCACCGTCAGGATCGCGATCGAGAAGGCCATCAGCCGCATTCGATCGCCAAGCGCCGCCAATGCGGCCGAGGCCAACTTGCGAGACATACGGCTTCCGGTCACGATCCTTGTGGTAGTTGAAACGCGGCGGTCCCGAGTACAATGGTTCATCGGCTGGAGAGGCCGCACAGTCTTCTTATTTTCCGCAGCTTGTATTTTTTGTCTAAAACGCTACGTTCAAATGCCGAAGATTCCTAGCGGCGAGACGGCCGGCGATGCGTTGTCGTTCGTGCGATCCGCAATGCCGTTACAAACGTTCTCGCAAAAATCGACGCCAACAATCTTGCTTCGTCGCCGCCCATGCACCGAAGCACCCAACAGGAAGTCCAAAAGGATGATTGATTCGCTGTGCCGCCGCGCTGGCTGGTTGACTCTGCTGGTCGCCTGGAGCGCACTCGTTTCGACCGCCGGCTGCGGCAGACCCGCGCCCAAGATCGCCGAGCTCAAAATTCCCAGCGACGACCAACTCCGCGATCGGATCGACCGCGCCGTCGACTTTGCCTGCCAGAACCGGCACATGAGTACGCAGGACCAGGCCGCGTGGCAGGTCGTGCACGGCGCGCTGGCCTACGGTCGGGATTTGCAGATCTATCACGACGGCAAGCTGGTGGGCGCGGTCGACTACCTGTTGGGCGGCGGCACGATGCGCGGCTGGACGATTCGCAAGGGTGACCACGGCGTGCTGGCCGTGCAAGACCCCGGCAGCAAAACCGGCCAGGGGCATCCCGACCAGTGGCTGGGCTACCTGTCGCAATGCGGCGTGACAGTCGACGACACGATCGTGGCCGACGGCCAAAAGTACAAAATCGCCGACCTGATCACGCAGGCCCAGTGGGACATTTACGACGGCATGGAAGCCACCTGGACACTGATGGCCTTCGGCACCTACCTGCCGCTGAATGTGCAGTGGACGGCCAAGGACGGGTCGACGTGGACGATTCCGCGGATCGTCGAGATGGAAACCTCGCAAGACCTCAACGACAGCGCCTGCGGGGGCACGCACCGCATGTACGCCCTGACGAAGGCCGTCAACCGCTATCGTGACGCGGGGGGCAAGTTTGGAGATGACGCGGACGGAATCTGGGAAGCCGCCCAGAAAAAAATCGATGACGCGGTCGACATGATCCAAGAGTTTCAACAGCCCGATGGCTGCTTCTCCACGAAATACTTCGTCCGCCCGGCCCATTCGTCCGACATCGCCGTGCGGCTGGGAACCACCGGACATCTTCTGGAGTTCCTGACCGTGGCCCTATCGGACGACCAACTGCGCGAGCCGTGGGTTACGCGGGCTGTGGTGCACCTGGTCGAGTGCTTCGAGAAGACCGAGAAGTTCGATCTGGAGTGCGGCGCGCTGTATCACGGGGCGCACGGGCTGGAGCTGTATCGCGCCCGGCGCTTCGGCCCGAGAACGCTTGATTCTACTCCCACATCCAGCGCGCCGGACGTGACCACGGCGGCCAAACCGTGATCGCTGTAGCAGGCCAGCTATAGAAGCGCTCTAGCGACCGTCATTGGCTGCCGAAGGGTCTGACGACGGTGGCTCGTCGTGCTCATCGCGCACCGGCGGCGAAGCATCGTCTTGTCGATTTGGGGACGCGGCTGGCTCGTGTTGTTGTGGTTGCGTTGATCGAACGGCGAGGCTTCGCATCAGGTTGCCGCGCGGATCAAAGAGCATCAAACCGACTGCCTCACCGGCGTGCCCCAAGATCACATTCATCCCGTCCTGGCCACGAATGGAAACCCTGCCCCCGGTCGGCGTGCTTGCCAAGGCGAGTTGAGCATCGCCATGTCGATCCGTCACCAACAGCGCCTTGCACGACACGCGGTCGGTCGTGATTTCGCGGGTCACCTTGTCCTTGAGCGCGATCCCCAGCGTCAGAAACAACAGCGGGTAAACGGTCCAGCGTTCGCGAGAAGACATGGCGTCGCGTTCTCCGTGAGTGGATGATGGCGCACGAGAAGGCCCATTATGACGCGGCCGTCCAACGACGCCAAGGTGAGTGGCCTGCAAGGAGTGATGCAGTTTGAATCGTGTGCCACTGGCTTTGCCAGTGCTTTTCGCGGCTCGTCACTCAACAAGAGGCGCACTGGCTCCAGCCAGTGGCACACACATGCCCCTTGCCAGGTCTTACTTCGCGAACCAACCGAGCACGCGCTGTTTCTCCTGCTCGTAAGGAAACGGCGCGTAGGTGGCGAAGTTCGTCATCTTGGCATTGATGGCCGCGATCCGCGGGTTGGAGGTTGGCACCGGCTTGCGCAACTGCTTTTCAGCGATCTTGGCGCGCTTTTCGGCTTCTCGAATCGCGGCCGAGCTCTTCTCGCGCGACTGAATTCCCTCGCTCCCCCTGCCCGAGGCTTCCGCCGCCTTGGCCTGCAAGGCCAGGATCTTGCGGTCCATGTCAAAGGCTTGCTTATTGAGGGCCGAAAGCCCCAGGGCGAAGCTCCGGAGTCTGGCCTGGACGTCAGGCGGCGACTTAAGATAGGAGGCGACGCCCGTAAGTCCATTGAAGTAGTCCGGCTGCAATTGCGTGATTTGGGATTGAACAACGACGATCTTCACTCCAATTTGCGTACGATCCTTTTGCAGGCTGGCCAACTGCGTCTGTAAGACGTTCAATTCGCGCTCGGCCTCATTTAACTCTTGTTGACTGGTTTGAATCGCTATATGCCGATCCGCAATTTTCTCTTTGTTTTTCTCGATCGCCGACTTGTTTAGTTCCTGGCGCACTTCCGCTGCGGCAGTGATCTGGTCCTGCGCGGCTTCCCGTTGATCCTTGAAAGCGGCGACTTCCTTGGCCACGTTATCGCGGCCTTCGTCGAACGCCGAGATGTACGGCTTTCCAAGCCGGGCCAGAACCTGGTTCTTGCGCTCGGTTCTCAAATTCGCGTCGCCCACTCCGGGCCTCGCGAGCTCCAGATAACCGAAGCACGTGCCCAGGAATTTTGCCCCTTCAAGAAGCTCGTCGTTCGGATCTCCAACCGGCGATTCAGGAAAACTCTTTGCCATAGCAACGGCCTGGTCGACGGCGTCAACGGAGCGCTTGTCTTGGATTAGCGCCCACATCATGAAGCGTTGAGCCGCGTGGTCGCGCGGATGCGATTCGATATAACGCGACGCAAGCGGCAACGCTTCGCGGTACTTGTGCTGATTGACAAGCGCCACCGCATAGGCGTAGTCGAGGCGGGAATCTTTTCCACCGAAATTCCTCTTCAACTGGTCGTACTGCCCGTTGGCGTCTGCAAGGGCCGCTGGTGTGCTCTTCGCGCCGGCTTCGAATAGCTTCACGACCGACGCGTGCAAATCCGCGCCAGAGGTGGTGGACGTTTGCGCGGCTAACGTGACAACCAAGAGTGAGCCTGCGACGGCACAAACGATGAGGTTGGTTGCGGATTTCATGGCTGAGCTTGCCGTTGAGCGGCCACCGACGACGCTTTGCTGTCCGCAGGCAGTCCCGGTACAACCGTCGTCGTTTCGTTCATCATCATGTTGTCATGCACCAGCAATCGATTTTCACCTACAAAGTACGTTCCGAATTCGCTCACGACGAGGTTATACGCCTCGGATGCAGGCGATTCTCTGATGTCGCCGATGACCTCTGC
>CAZUPX010001029.1:0-1992 GCA_964622155.1 uncultured Planctomycetaceae bacterium
TATTTTTCGAACATGAAGTTGACAAAGCCGCCGATTCCTTCGATGGCCGAGAAGCCTTCCTTCTCTAAGATTTTCAACATGTCCGTCTTGTTCTTGTGTTGCTTCTCGTCGTAGCCGTTGGAGACGCGCACACTCTGGACGTAGCCGAAGGGCTCAATGAACCAGCGAGCGTGCGGCACCAGGTCGCCGGCCGCCGCGTGGCATCGCTTTGTGATCGCGGCAAACGCGGCCAGGTTGGCCAGGCTGTCGCTGCGGGGCTCGACGGCGCGGGTCAGAATGCCCTCGAGCACCTTGAAATTGTCGGCGGCGGCCAACAACAAGCCGCCCGACTTATCATCAAGCACAAAGTAGGCCAACTGCCGCGCCGGAATATCTTCGAACTTCGGGACGTCGTAGACCGTGATCATCGTGCCCAGCACGTTCTTCTGGCTTTGCTGGGCCTTTTGGGCCATGACGTTCTTATGGATTTTTTCCAGGAGCGTGCGAGTCTGCTCGGCATGGCCGCTCACATCGGCCACCAGCGCCATGGCCACTTCTTTCTCGCTGAACTGGATCAGTCCGGCACCGACCTCACCCGAAGGCACGCCGTCGAGATCCTCCCAGGTGATCCCCAGCTTGCGATGGGTCTGCATCCACTTGTCGCGCAGTTGTTCGCGGAAGGTCTCGATGAACGGCTGCATGTGGGGGTCTTGCAGCAGTTGGCCAAGCTGGGTCTCGTTCCAGGCCTTCTTTAACGCTTCGACGGAGCCGACCGACAGGAAGCCCTTGGTCGTGTTGGGCAATAGATTCTCTGCCGGCGGGACAGCGCCTGCACAATCGACTCCCCTGGTCAGAACCACAACAGCAACGGTCAAACTGACCCACTTCGAGAGTCGCGTCACGTTCAGATCTCCTTGGCTCGTCAAGACAAACGGAAGCGTCACAACGGTTGAGCCTGGCTAGCCACTGGTCCTGCAGACGACTTGCGCCGCGACGTGGCCAATTGCGGTTCATGGGGCCCAAATGGCTGAGCCGGTCCTGTGCTTCGATTCAATAAAAAACCCAGGTAAGTTTATGCCTGCGCGGCTTACCTTACTAGATCGGTCTAGCTGCTGGCAACAATCAGTGCCGCCCGCAGCGCACCATACTACCTACCGAGTACGCACTTCCGGCAACGTGGCTTGGGGTTGGCCGTTGCCGGGTCTTGCCGGAGTGGGCAAGATATGCTCGATTTCCAAATTGAGCGGCGGCGCGTCCACAAACGGAGTGCTTGCGCAGGTGGAATAGTCCGCCGTGCCGCGACCGGGGGATCGCCGGCGCTGTTCGACTGGTTCCAGCAGCCCGGGCCCGCACTTCCACAGCCGCAACCATTTGAAGGACCGAAATCGCGGCCATGCGCGACTTCCAGACCGAGAATCTCAGCCACGATGCGGTCCACGGGTACATACCGTTTGTCTCCAGTGCGGCTGCGCGGCACGGCGAGGTCACGGAGCGGCAGATCATCGATCACCCCTGGGTCCAGCGGCTGCGGCAGATCCATCAGTTGCAGACCGCCTGGTGGGTCTATCCGACGGCCGAGCATACGCGGTTTCAGCACGTAGTCGGAGTCATGCACCTGGGTAGCCGAGCCGTGGCGGCACTTTACGAATCGTTGCGCGAGGTGTGTCCCGATGTTCCCAGTCGGGGGTATGTCGAGTCGCTGGTACGGATGGGTGGCTTGTTGCACGACGTTGGCCACGGCCCGTTTGGACACTTCTTCGATGATCATTACCTGTCGGGTTTCGGCCTGAGCCACGAAACACTCGGCAGTGCGATCATCTGCGGACCATTGGGTGATTTGCTGCGCGCCGTCCGCCGAAATCCCAATGGCGCCCTGGCTCCATGCGAGCAGATTGACCCCGCCCAGATCGCTTACTTGATCACGCGGCCCAAGCCGGGAGAGCAGCCGCAAAGTCGCTGGCTGCAACTGTTGCGCAGCCTGTTCAGCGGCATTTACACGATCGACAACATGGA
>CAZUPX010001030.1:0-2822 GCA_964622155.1 uncultured Planctomycetaceae bacterium
CTCGGTGCCGCCGTTGGCATCAACATATTCGATCCGGCAGTCTGCTGGCAGCGAATCGATCAGTTGAAGCGCACCGTCTCGCGTGAAGCCAGGTCCGACTGAAAGATGCTTCAGTTTCAACCGGCGCAAATGGCCAATACCCGCATCGGTAGTGTTCTTCGACGATAGCGTGAGGATCTTAAGCCGCGGAAATGCCGCCAGGTTAACCAATCCTGTATCGGTGATGAGCGATTCAGTCAACTTAAGTAGTTCGAGATTCGGCATTTCCTTAAGATGCAACATGCCGGCGTCGGTGACTTGACACCCTCCTAGATCGAGATGGCGCATCGACTTGAGCCCACGTAAATGGCGCATTCCTTGCTCTGTAAGGGAAGTTCCCCTGACGTCCAGTTCTTCAAGGTGCGGCAAATGCTCGAGCAGCACCAAGCTTGCTTCTGTGATTGGCACTCCAACGATGTTGAGATGATGAAGGTTTTTGAGCCCTTTGAGCTGAATTAGTCCCCGGTCAGTAATCGCTGGGCACGCCATTAGGTCAAGCGAATGAAGCCAATCGCAGCTTGCCACGGATGCCAGTCCCTCGTCTGTCACATTCGCCCGAACCAACTGCAAGAGCTCAAGTTTCTTGAGCTTCGGGAGATCGGTTAACGTCGCATCGACTACCGTTGAGCCGTACAGAGTCAATTGTTGCAGCCTTCGCCCCACAGTTGACTCAGTAAGGTCGGATGTTGTAACCGCGGTGTTCTCGAGGCTCAAGTACTTAAGGTTGTCAAGAACGGAAAGGTGCTCAAGTCCCTTGCGGGTAATGTTGCCACCATCGATTGACACCATTTCCAGCGACATGGGCAGCTCTTTCAGAACGATCAAATCGGCGTCGGATATCGGCCCCGTGAAGCGTACGCCTACGACAGGGGAGTAGAGATCCTCGCCGAAGATCCTTCGTAGCAGTCGGTTTCCTCGTGGCGACGGTTTGTCGGCCCCTGGCTCCAACACCATCGACGCGTAATGCACCTCGCCGCCGAGACTCTCAATGCGCCGAACGACCTCACGATGATCGTGGGCGCGCTTAGCGACGGCCGCGAGCCAACCCAGTGCTGAACCCAGGACGAGCATTCCGAGGAACAGAGTTCTGAGGCTGAATCGGAACCAGCGTCGTCGAGGATTAGGCGCTCTGCTCATGACGCCTATCATAATACGGCGGCGGGAGGCGGGCGTAGTCGAGGGTGACGGAAGTCTCTTCGGCCGAGGCCGGCCTGTCGGAACTCCTCGTCAGGCCCAGGCCTGACCTACTGGCCCTTGCCCGTGGCTTCCTTGAATTTCAGCGCGGCGGAGTTAATGCAGTACCGCAGGCCGGTCGGCTGTGGACCGTCGTCGAACACGTGGCCCAGATGCGCATCGCAACGGGCACAGATAACTTCCACGCGCGCCGGCAACTCGCTTGTGTCGTCGGCCAGATTGACGTGCTCGGCATCGGCGGGATTGGTGAAGCTGGGCCAGCCGGTTTGCGAATCGAACTTGGCCGTCGATCGAAAAAGCTCGATGTCGCAGCACACGCAGCGATATGTGCCAGGGCGCTTCGAATGCCAATACGTTCCGGAATAGGGCTCTTCGGTCGTCTTGAGTCGCGTGACTTTGAACTGCTTGCGCGTCAAGAGGCGCTTCCACTCGGCTTCGGTTCGGTGGAGGGGCACGATCTTGTTGGCGGTCTTCGTGTCCGATGGTCGCGGTTCGCCATCGGCGCCATGACACAAGACGGCAATAAAAGGGCTCAGCAGCACGGCACCCGCGCAGGCAATGCGCGCTGGTGAAGCTAGTCGTTTCAGGTTCATCACAAGATGCTCCTTTGGCTGACGAGGTCAAACGCGTCAGCCGAATTTGGGCACTTAGGCGATGATGTCCGTGACGACGTTTCCGTATACGTCGGTCAGCCTCTCATCTCTTCCCTGATGAAAATAGGTCAACTTCTCGTGGTCCAAACCCAGCAGCGCCAGGATCGTGGCGTGCAAGTCGTGCAGGTGGACTTTGTTCTCCACGGCCGCGAAGCCAAACTCGTCCGTCTCGCCGTACGACACGCCCCCTTTCACGCCGCCGCCGGCCATCCACATCGTAAACCCGTAAGGATTGTGGTTTCGGCCCGGCGCGCCCTCGCCCTCGGCAAACGGCATGCGGCCAAACTCGCCCCCCCACACCACCAGCGTGCTGTCGAGCAGCCCGCGGCGATCGAGGTCGGACAGGAGTGCCGCAATCGGCTGATCGACTTCGGCGGCGTGCTTGCCGTGATTCTTCTCCACGCTTTCGTGCGCGTCCCAAGTATCTTCCAAATGTCCGCCGCCGGAATACAGTTGCACGAACCGCACTCCGCGCTCGACAAGCCGGCGCGACACAAGGCAATTTCGCGCAAACTCGTCGGTCGGCTGGCTGCCAACTCCATACATCGACAGCGTGGCGGCGTCTTCTTTCGCCAGGTCGACGGCCTCGGGTGCCTGCGACTGCATGCGGAACGCCAACTCATAGCTGGCGATTCGCGCAGCCAGCTCCGATCCACCGGGACGCTGATCGAGATGCTGCTGATTCAACTGGGCCAACAGGTCGAGCTGCTCGCGCTGCGCGCGGCGATCAATCGGCGAGCGCAAGTCGAGCACCGGCTCGCCAACCGGCCGAAAGAGCGTACCCTGAAAGCTGGCGGGCATGAATCCGCTTGCCCAGTTTGGCTGACCGCTAATCGGTCCGCCGCGCTTGTCCATGATCGTCACATAGCCCGGTAGGCTTTGGTTCATCGTGCCCAAGCCATACACGGCCCAACTGCCCAAGGACGGCCGGCCGAT
>CAZUPX010001031.1:0-9402 GCA_964622155.1 uncultured Planctomycetaceae bacterium
GCAACTACATTCTCACGCAGATGGAGGAGCGAGGCGTAACCTACGCCCAGGCCGTGGCCGACGCGCAGCGGCTCGGATACGCCGAGGCCGATCCGTCGATGGACGTGGACGGCAGCGACGCGGCGCAAAAGTTGGCGATTCTTGCGCATCTGGCGTTCGGCGCCCGAGCCGACTGGAACGACATTCCGCGTCAGGGCATCGACACGCTCGAACTGGCCGACCTGCGGTACAGCAAAGAGCTCGGCTACCGGATCAAACTGCTGGCCGTGGCACAGTTGGCGGCCGAAGGTCTTGAGCTGCACGTTTCTCCGACCCTGGTAAAGTTTGGCAGCCCATTAGCGGAAGTGCGCGGTGCTTACAACGCGATCAGCGTCGTGGGCGATGCGGTGGGTCGCGTGTTCTTCTCTGGACTTGGTGCCGGACAGATGCCGACGGCCTCGGCCGTGGTGGCCGACTTGATCGACACGGTCGTCGGCCGCTCGGCGATCACGTTTCGCACGCTCGAACTGTGGAGCAAGCAGGGCGCTCGCGTGGCCGCCAGCGATTACAGCAACGTGACGGGCCGGTACTACCTGCGATTCAACGTGGCCGACGAGCCCAGCGTGCTAGCCGAGATCGCGGGCGCCCTGGGCAAGCAAAACATATCGATCGCGTCGGTCATTCAGCACGAAGCCGAGGAGCCTGAGGGGGGCGTTGTCCCCTTGGTCATCATGACGCACAATACCACCGAGGGCGCAGTGCGCATGGCGACCCACTCGATCGATAAGCTGCCGTTCATGCGAGGACGTAGCGTTCGGATGCGCGTCCGCGACTGATCGGCCCACAGAGTGCCAATGCGATGAAGTACGCCCTGGTCATACCCGACGGTTGCGCCGACGAGCCCCAGGCTGCGCTCGGCGGGAAAACACCGCTCGAGGCTGCTGCGATTCCGGCCATGGACGCGATCGCCGCCGCAGGCGTCGTGGGACGCGCCCACCACGTGCCGGCGCACCTGCCGGCCGGCTCCGACGTGGCGAACCTGAGCCTGCTGGGCTATGACCCCAACAAGTACTTCACCGGCCGCGCGCCATTGGAAGCCGCCGCGCAGGGCATTCGACTCGGTCCGCGCGACTGCGCGATCCGCTGCAACCTGGTAACGATTGAAAATCAGACGATGCGCGACTTCACGGCCGGTCATATTTCGACCGACGAAGCGACCGAGTTGCTCGCCGCACTGCAAACCCGGCTGGGGTCAGCGACCCTGGAATTCGTGCCTGGCGTGAGCTACCGCAACTTGTTGATCTGTCGGAGCGATGGTGGCTCGCCCCCCTTCACCGCCGACACGCGCACCACGCCGCCGCATGACTTGACCGACAAGACTGTGTTGGACGACTATCCGCGCGGACCCGGCAGCAATTTTTTGAATCACCTGATGAGCGAAAGCGTGGCGGTCTTTGCCGAACATCCCGTGAATCTTCGCCGCCGAGGCCAGGGGCATCTGCCGGCGACGAATATCTGGCTGTGGGGTCAGGGCAACACGCCGGCCGTTCCGCCGTTCGCCGAGGTGTACGCCAAGAGCGGCGCGATGATTACGGCCGTCGATTTGCTGCGCGGTCTGGCAGCCCTGCTCGGCTGGCGGCGGATCGACGCACCGGGCGCGACCGGGTACCTGGACACCGACTACGCGGCCAAGGGTCGCGCGGCCGTAGCGGCATTGGCCGACACCGACCTGGTCTGCGTGCACGTCGAAGCCCCCGACGAGGCCTCGCACGAGGGCAATGCGGCGGCCAAGATCAAGGCCCTGGAAGAGATCGACCGCCACATCGTCGGCCCGCTGCACACGGCGCTCGCCGCGCAGGGCGAGTATCGGTTGCTCGTCACCCCCGACCATCCCACGCCACTGCGCACCAAGACGCACAGCCACGGCGCCGTCCCCTTCGCTATCGCCGGCACCGGTATCAACCCCGACGAGTTTCGAACGTACGACGAGACCTCGGCGGCCCGCTCGAAGCTGGTCTTCGATGAAGGCTGGAAATTGATGGGACATTTTCTTAGCAGTGGTCAGTGATCGGTGGTCAGTAACGAGGAAGATTGCGGATTCCAGGTTCAATAACTCCTACTAACCCCCAACCCCTCTCTTTCATGCCTGTGGTCGTTCAAAAATTCGGCGGCACGAGCGTTGCCGATAGCAGCAAGATTCTGGCGGCGGCGCGCAAGGCCGTGCGCGCGTGCCAGGACGGCAACCAGGTGGTGATGGTCGTCAGCGCCATGGGGCACACGACCGACATGCTGATCGACCTGGCCAATCAGATCACCGATCAGGCGCCGGCGCGCGAAATGGACATGTTGCTGTCGACCGGCGAACAGGTGAGCGTGGCGCTGATGGCAATGGCCATTCACTCGCTCGGTTACGAAGCGATCAGCCTGACCGGCGCCCAGATCGGCATCCGCACCGACAGCACGCATACCAAGGCTCGCATCCGGTCGATCTCCACCGATCGCTTGCGGCGCGCGTTGGGCGAGGGAAAGATCGTGATCGCGGCGGGCTTTCAGGGCATCGACGAGGCTTTCAATATTACCACGCTCGGCCGAGGCGGAAGCGACACCACCGCCGTGGCACTCGCGGCGGTGCTCGACGCCGACACGTGCGAAATTTACACCGATGTCGACGGCGTTTACACGACCGACCCGCGCGTGTTGCCCGAGGCCAGACACATCAAGCGAGTCAGCTACGACGAGATGCTGGAGCTGGCCAGCCTGGGCGCTGGCGTGATGCACAACCGGTCGATCGAATTTGCCAAGAAGTTCTCGGTGCCGATTCACGTCCGCACCAGCTTCAGCGACGCACCGGGCACGATGATCACGGCCGAGCCGGAAGTGCCCAATCAGCCGGTCGGCGGAGCTGCCTTGGCCAAGGACGAGGCGCGAGTCACGATTCTAGGCGTGCCGGACAAACCTGGGACAAGCCTGACAGTCTTTTCGAAGATCGCGGCCAAGGCGATCTCGGTCGACATGATCGTGCAGAACGTAGGGGCCGACGGCATCGCCGACATCTCGTTCACCGTCTTGCGAGATGACCTCAGGGCCACCCTCGAAGCTCTCGAAGCAGCCGCCGAGGAACTTGGCGCCGAGGGAGTCTCGCACGGCGACGACGTGGCCAAGGTCTCCGTTGTTGGGCTCGGAATGGCCCAGCAAACTGGCGTCGCGCGGCAAATGTTTCGTGCTCTGGCCGACGCGAAGGCCAATATCCTCATGATCACCACCAGCGAGATCAAGATTTCGGTGCTGGTCGATCGTAGCGAAGGTGTCGCCGCGCTGCGTGCCGTGCATCAGGCGTTCGCACTGGACAAGGAACCGCTCGGCGCCGCCGGGGCTGAGTCAACCACCACACCGCATGGAAATCGTGGCGGTGATGCGATGGCGGTGGTCGCACGGCTGCAGAAGATGGAGGAACTGGCGATCGACGACATCTCGCTCGACGAGACGCAGGCCCGGCTGACGATCAGCCGAGTGGCCGATCAGCCCGGTATTGCGGCGGCGATTTTCGAGGCGGTCGCCGACGGCGGCATCTTCGTGGACATGATCGTGCAAAGTTACGGCCGCCAGGGCGAAGCCAAGCTCAGCTTCACCGTGCCGCAAAGGCAGTACGACGAGTGCCTTCAACTGCTGCGCGGCATCTCCGGCAAAGTCGCGTGCGGACCGGTCAGCGGAAGCGCCAAGGTGGCCAAGCTGTCCGTCTCCGGCATTGGCATGCGCAGCCACACTGAGGTCGCCATTCGCACCTTCCGTTGCCTGGCCGAAGCAGGCATCAACGTTGAGATGATCAACACCAGCGAGGTGCGGGTGAACGTCGTTGTCGACGGCCAGTACGGCAAAAGAGCGCTGGCGGCGCTCGAGAAAGCCTTCGCGGATGCGATGCAATGAGGAGTGTTGTCCCACCTTTAACGTCACATAAAACGTCGACGAAGGTTTGAAACGCAGAGGACGCAGAGAGCGCCGAGACTGCTAAGAGCGTATCCCAGACCTTCTTCTCTGCGCTATCAGCGTCCTCTGCGTTTTTACTCTGCGATTTCACGATAGTTGTTCACAATTCGTTGAATCCCGTCCTTCAGCACTCGTTCATGAAAATTGATCAGCAAACCGACTTGCAATCCGAGCAGTCGTAAGTGTGAAGTGACTTGGGCTTTCTCGACGGGGTGAAGCTTCTCCTTCGCGTTGCACTCGACGACCACCAATCCTTCGACGATGAGATCCGCGCGAAAACCGCATTCGAGCTTCACGCCTTCATACACGACAGGGATCGGTCGCTCTTGTTCAACCTGGAATCCCATCTTTTCGAGTTCGTGAGCCAAACAAACGCGATAGGCTGATTCCAGCAGTCCCGGCCCCAGCGCGCGATGTACCTTGATCGCCGCTCCAATGATTGCCGAAGTCAGTTCATTTAGACGCATGAACCATCGAGCCATTTACAAGAATTTGAAACGCAGAGGACGCCGAGAGCGGGGAGAAGCGCAAGAGGAAGAGGAAATCTCATGACCATTCTCTCTGCGTTCTCAGCGTCCTCTGCGTTTCTACTCCGTCTCAAGCCGAAACGACATCACTGCTGCTCGCCCAGGACGTCGTTGAGCACCTCTTCCGAGACATAGATCGGCAGGTTCGGTTCGCAGGTGACGGCCACGGCAATGGCGTCGGAGGGGCGGGCATCAATCTCGATCAGCTCGCCCTCGTGGCGCACGCGGAGCTTCGCGAAGTAGGTATGCTCGCGCAGCTCGCTGATCACGACGTCTTGCAGCTCGGCCCCCAGGCTTTCGACGATGCTGACCAGCAGATCGTGGGTCAGCGGACGGGGGGAATGATATTGCTTCACGCGGCGATCGATGCTGGTCGCCTCGAAAATACCGATCAAAATCGGGAACGTTCGTTCGCCTTCGACTTCCTTGAGATAGATGACTTGCTGGTCGTTGATTTCACTGATGATGATCCGCGACAACTCCATGTGGACCGGCATTGATGGGCCCCCTGCGTGATGACGTAGGTCCTCGGATGTGACCCGGCAACGGTCGATTATAAATCTCGCCGACACGCCGCGGCTAGAGGCGGCATGCAGAATGTGTAGAATGGCGCATGCCCTTGGCGCGGACGGAAACGATGGACTGCGACGTGCTTATTTGCGACTCGAATCGAGAGTTGCCAAAGCGGCTTGCGCGGCGGCTCGCTGCTGGTGCAACTGTGTCAGCGTCGCACGCTCTTTCTCGATGACCGCAGCCGGGGCACGGGCGACGAAGTTGCCATTGGCCAACTGCCGCTCCTTGCCCGCGATCGCCTCGTCGAGCTGGGCGACCTCCTTCGTCTTCCGCGCGATTTCAGCCTTCACGTCGATGTGCTCGGCCAGGTCGACAAACACTTCGGTGCCCGAGACCATGAAGCTGGTACCCGTCGCGGGAGGCTCAACCCCCGGTCCCCAAGCCGTGGCCCGGGCACCGGCCATAGCTTCGAAATACACCTCCATCGGCCGCAATAGCTCCGCGGTTGTTGGCTCACAGCGGACGCTGAAGCGGATTGGTGTCTTGGGCGGAATGTTCTGCCGGCTTCGCACTTCGCGCAGGCCCGCCAATACCTCCTGGAAGAGCGCGAATCGGGCTTCGATCGCCGAATCCTGCCGCGCGGTATCCGCCTGCGGCCAGGGCGCGATCATGATGCTCTCGGCCGGCTGCTCCAGTTCTGTAAGACCACGCCTCGGGGCGGCCTGGCCCAAGAGCTGCCAAACCTCTTCGGTGATGAACGGAATCATCGGATGCAACAATCGCAAGAGCGTGTCGAGAGCGTGCGCCAAAACTCGCTGCGCCATGGTGCGCAATGAGGCGTCTTGCAGCCGTCCCTTGACCATCTCAACGTAGAAGCTGCAGAACTCGTTCCACGCGAAATCGTAGAGCACTCGGGCGGCGTCGCCATAGCGATAGGCCCCGAGCGCTTCGGTCGTCTGCTGCGTGACTGTCGACAGCCGACTCAGGAGCCAGCGGTCCTCGACAGTCAGGTCTCGTTCCGCCACCGGACCCGCGGTGTATCCCTCCAGGTTCAACAGCGCGAACCGCGAGGCGTTCCACAGCTTGTTGCAGAAGTTGCGACCCAACTCGAACCGTTCGCTCACGACGGCGCCGCGCGGAAGGGCCTGGTCGGCCGGCTTCGTGGCCCATTGGGTCGAAAACGGCTTGCCGCACTTGGGACACTCAATCCGCGGCAACATGCGGTTCTTCTTCGTCTGCTCGACCGGCGCGCGGCAGTGCGGGCACTCGAACTCAACCGGCATCCGCACATCTTGCGTCTCGGTGGTCAGGTACGCAATGCTGAAGCGGAGCGAATCGGCGCCAACCTTTTCGATGACGTCCAGCGGATCGACGCCATTGCCCTTGGACTTCGACATGCGCTCGCCGTAGCCGTCCAAAATCGTGGGAGTGATGTACACCTCGCGAAACGGCACTTCGCCCATGTTGAACAAACCGGTGAGCACCATCCTGGCGACCCACAGCGTGATAATGTCACGATTGGTCACCAGCACGCTCGTCGGATAATAGTAGTCCAGTTCGGGCGTCTTGTCGGGCCACCCCAGCGTGGAGTGCGGCCACAAAGCCGAGCTGAACCACGTGTCGAGCACGTCTGGGTCTTGCGTGATCTTGTGTCCGGGAATGGCGTTTTCGGGCAGGTCGATTTCCTGCGCGCAGATCAGCCACTGATCGTTTTCGGCGTCGCGCCGCCAGGTCACGTCCGTGCGCCCGGCGAACGCCCTTCGCAGGTCGTCTTCGCTGGCAGTCGGCGCGTACCAGATCGGAATGCGGTGCCCCCACCACAGTTGCCGGCTGACCGGCCAATCGCGCTTTTCGCTAAGCCAATCGAGATAGCCGCGCGCGTAGCGCGGGGGAACGATCTTCACCCGGCCATCGCTGACCGCGTCCATCGCCGACTGCGCCAGGCGGTCCATCTTCACGAACCACTGATCGGCCAGGTACGGCTCGATCGGTGTTTTCGAGCGATCGGAATGGGCCAGCTCGATCTCGCGGTCTTCGACTGTCTCCACCAGCCCGAGCTGCTCCAAGTCGGCAACGACTCGTTTGCGTGCGGGCATGATTGCCAGTCCCTGATACGGCCCGGCGTTGGCGTTGAGAGTGCCATCGGGGTTGAGAATGTTGACCAGTGCCAGCTTCTGGCGTCGCGCAACGTCGTAGTCGTTGGGATCATGGGCCGGCGTGATCTTGACGCAGCCCGAACCCAGCTCGGGCTTGGCCCACTCGTCGGCCACCAGTGGAATCTCACGATTCAAAAGCGGCAGGCGGACCTTGCGACCCGCACGCGCCATGTCGCGCAACCGCACCAATTGCGGCAACAGCGTCCTCCGTCGCTCGGATAGCTCTTCAAGCTGCGCCTGAACGCCAGGCTTTTCTTTTTCTGATGCAGCCGCCAGTTTCTGCTTCAGTTCGGCCTCGGCGGCGGCCACCGCGCACTCCGGGTCGGGATGTACCGCGACCGCGGTATCGCCCAGCATGGTCTCTGGCCGCGTCGTGGCGATGCTGACGTGCGTCGGCTCGCCCGGCTGAGGGTCGATGACCGGGTAGCGCAAATGCCAGAAATGACCAGCGACCGTCTCGTGAAATACCTCATCGTCGCTGACGGCTGTTTGCAGGTGCGTGTCCCAATTCACCAGCCGCTTGCCGCGATAAATCAGGCCTTCGTTGAACAGGCCGAAGTACGTATGGCGAACCGCGCGGTTGCAGCCCGCGTCGAACGTGAACCGCGTGCGCTGCCAGTCGCAGCTACAACCCAATTGTTCGAGCTGGCCAAGAATTCGCGTTTCGTATTCGTTCTTCCAATCCCAGATGCGCGCCACCAGCGTCTCACGGCCCAGGTCGTGCCGGGTCTTTTTCTCCTCTTCATAGATTCGCCGTTCGACAACCGCCTGCGTGGCGATGCCGGCGTGGTCCGTGCCGGGCATCCACAGCGTGTTGTAGCCCTGCATCCGCCGCCAGCGGATCAGGATGTCCTGCAGCGTGTTGTTCAGCGCGTGCCCAAGGTGCAACGCGCCGGTGACATTGGGGGGCGGAATGACAATCGTGTACGGTTCGCGAGTCGGATCGGGCTCGCTGTGAAAGTAGCCTCGCTCCTTCCAAAACGGATACCACCGGCTCTGCGCCAGTTGGTGATCGTACTGCTTGGGCAGTTCGTGTGCGGCCAATACGACGGACATGGCGAGTTCGCGCGAAACGGGATGTTATCTGACGGTGAAAAGAAGATTCTAGCAGCCGAAGCGATGTACTAACAGGCTGGTCGAGTTGATAGCAGCCTTGCGCTTTTATCCGCTCGCGCTGGCGGCCTTAACCTTACCAGCGCTTATCTTTTTGCCTTCGTCCTTGTAGAGCTTGTATTCGAAGCTGTCGGTCAGGGCGATCCAACTGGCCTCGATGATGTTCTCGCTCACCCCCACGGTGCCCCAAACCTCGCCGTCGTCGCGGCTCTCGATGACGACGCGGACAAACGCGGCCGTACCGGCCTCGCTGTTGATCACGCGCACTTTATAGTCGACCAGGTGCATCTGGCTAAGGTTCGGAAAACTACGTGCCAGGGCCTTGCGCAGCGCGGCATCCAGGGCATTGACCGGGCCGTCCCCCTCGGCAACCTCGTGCCGTATGTCACCATTGACGCGCAGCTTCACCGTGGCCTCGGTGACGACTTCGCCCGAATGATCGGCCTCGACGTTGACGTGGAAATTGATGCGCTCGAAGTGCGGGCGATACGTGCCGGCGCACCGCTTCACCAGCAAGTCGAACGACCCCTGGGCCGCTTCGAACTGGTAGCCTTGATTCTCCAGCTCCACAACGCGAGCCAGGATCGTATCCATCAGCTTCGGATCGTCGGCCACTTCGCCGCTCAGCACGGCCTTGATGTTCGACCGGCCCGACAGCTCACTGACCAGCACCCGGCGCTCGTTGCCGACGCGCTGGGGCGCGATGTGCTCGTAGCTCGCCGAGGTACGCGCCACGGCGTGAACGTGCATGCCCCCTTTGTGCGCAAAAGCACTGGTGCCCACAAAGGGCTGGTTCGGCACCAGCCGCATGTTGGCGGTCTCGTAGACAAATCGCGACAGCTCGGTCAGATGCTCGACCGCGGAACCGTCGAGCACCGAGTACCCTAGTTTCTTGATCGCCAGGTTGGCGACCACGCTGATCAGGTCGGCATTGCCGCAGCGCTCGCCCAGCCCGTTGATCGTGCCCTGCACGTGGACGGCGCCGGCGTCGATCGCGGCCAGTGAATTGGCCACGGCCAATTCGCAGTCGTTGTGCGTGTGAATGCCCACTGGAACGGAAAGTGCAGCCGTGACTTCGCGCGTGATCGCGGCAATCTCCTCGGGCATGGTGCCGCCGTTGGTGTCGCACA